>JANYLL010000181.1 GCA_025357895.1 Ignavibacteriota bacterium | reverse complement strand
GAGCATCAATTCAACGTTTCGTACGATTCGAGAATTGTGAATTTTCCTTTTCTATTAATTAATTATGAAAAACGAAAATATTTCTCAATTCATAATTCTTAATTGATAAATAATTTTTTTCTCAACAGGAAAATATTTTTTTTCTTACAACTGTAATATCCTAAAAGACTTATCTCTATTGAGTTCTTTCACAGATTTATAAAAATTACCTTGATAAATGGGCACAGCAGAGGTTTTCCACAATGAAAAATCCCATAAAAAGGGCTTGGGGAACTCTGCCAATAGTTATAGACAGCGATGTTGATAACTGTGTGCATAACTATTAACAAGAAGTGCTAAATGTTTGCAACTTGTGAATCTTTCAGATATACTTTACGGAGATTGTCTGAATTAGCAGTTTTCACAAGTTTCCACAGCTCCGGTTTCGCAAAGAATAGAAAACAACTGTATAAAAAAATAGACGGAAATAGTGCCGTAATACTTGATAAGTGGTGGATAAGGGATGTCTGAAATTGGTTTTCCACCGGATTTTAGTCCGGCTCACCATCATCTTCAACATCGGCAGGAATTCCCTGCATTTGATTAAGGATTCTGCCTGATCTTCTAAGGATATAAGGAGAAGGCTTTGAAGCACTCCACCGCATCGGATTCGGAAGGACAGAAGCAAGCTGTGCCGCCTCGGAGTTGCTTATTTGATTTGCAGATTTATGAAAGTGATATTCGGCACCGGCTTCAACTCCATATACGCTTGGTGCAAGTTCAACAATATTGGCATACATCTGAAGTATCCTTTGCTTCGACCAGAAAAATTCGATGAGGAGGGTATAATATGCTTCGATCCCTTTGCGAATAAAACTATGCCATGGCGGCAAGAAGAGATTTTTTGCAACTTGCTGACTGATCGTACTTGCTCCACGCATCTGGCGGTTTGGATGCCGGGCATGTTCTCGCTGAGCATTTTCGATCTCCGTCATATCAAAGCCATGATGATCGTAAAATCTTTGATCCTCTGCTGCAACTACTGCCTGAATAAAATTATCCGGCATTTCGCTCCAGGAAAGATTCGTATGTGAAAAGGTTACAGATTCGCCCGAAAAAAGATGATCAACACCACGAAAGAACATCATTGCCGTAATAGGAGGGTTAATAAAACGGAGAACAAGTACTTGCAAGATCGGAATGAGAATTAGGCCAAGCGCAAGTTTCCATGCCAGAGAAAAAATTTTCTTTGTTCTCGTTCGTACTTTTGGTTCTTCTACGGTGTTCTCTACGGTCACAATGAATAAAATGATACGAGATGCTCTGCAAATACGGGACGAATATACATCGGCTTTAGAGCAAAGGCTCGGATTTGATCTTCATCCGGCAAATCTTGCAACGCGTAACGGCAAGGCTTATATCGCCAAGAAGGCTGAAATTGTTTCGCAGATCAATGAGGGCTTAACAAAAAAGAGGGCAGATTTTTTTGCTTCGGAGTATCTTCGCAATAAAGAGATCCGCGAAGGATACCTGCTCTATTACATGACGACGAACCTCCTCAAGATCATTCCACCGCTCCGCGAATTAGCGCAGTCTAAATTCCTCGAGCAAACCACTGCTCTTCGTATTCTCGATCTCGGAACCGGAACCGGAGCAGCAGTATGGGGACTCCTGAGTTATTTACAAGAAGAGAAGAAAAATATTCCAGTTGAAATAACCCTTACCGATTCACTCGAAGAGAATCTTTCAGAAGCTGAAAAATTTTCGAAGTTTTTCATAAGTTCTATAGGTCATATAGGACCATTACCGTCCTTTCAAAAATTTGATCTCCGCAATCCAAAACAACTCCCTGAAAAAATAAAAGGCAGTGCTCCTTTTCATCTGATCACAATGATGAATGTGCTCAATGAATTGGATGAATCAAATGACATGATGCTGTTTGAAATGATAATGTCTTTACTTGATGAGCATGGAGCGGTGATCATGATCGAGCCTGCAACACGAACTGAATCACGACGATTACTGCGCTTTCGGGATTTGGCAGTTCGTAATGGAGCAACGATCTATACTCCTTGTACCCGGCAGGAAGGATGTCCTGCACTTATAAAAGAAGATGATTGGTGCCATACTGAAATGAAGTGGGAACGCCCGCCATTTATAAAAGCAATAGATGATATTGCCGGCACATTGAGGCTTTCGCTGAAATCGACATATATGATCTTGCGTAAAGATGATGTTACGCTCAGCAATGCATTAGCTTCCATGGACAAGCTCTATCGTATTGTAAGTGAACGATTTGACGAGAAGGGAAGAGTGCGAAGTGTTCTATGTGGAGAAAATGGCAGATACGAACATGTTATGAACAAGCGTGATCTTTCAGAATCAAATGGGGATTTTCAGAATTTAGAAAGATATGATCTAGTCAAATTATCTGGTTCAGAAGTACGGGAGCATGATATCAGGCTCCCGAAAGAAGCACAATTTTCTATCGTGCTCCCTAATTTGGGAGCACGTTAAGCACAAAATAGGAAAAAATCCAAAAAAATGAAGATTTATTCTTCAAACGCTTGTTTTTTAGATTTTTATGTTGTATATTTGTACTGAAAAGTTCTGCGCATCCGATATTAAACTTGTCGGGAGCACGCTCCGAAGGGAGCAAAGCGGAGCAGTAACATCTCATTCATGTATTTTTTTTGCCCCTTACCAGAGTACAAATATGATAGCAACACTTGACCGCCTTCTTGCGCTTAGCCGCAAACTGCATACTGCCAGGATCCAAAGCGAAAGCGAGCCGATCTACGTCGGACTCGATCTTAACGAACTTCAATTATTGAAGAGGCTTGCAGATGATTATCTGGAAGAATCTGAAACAGTGCTTTACGAAAGCGACCATCGCGCAATCGCTTAAGTTGGGGTTGATAGCAAATAATAGTGGGACGGACTAAAGTCCGCCCCATTAGTTTATAGCGAGTTTTTTTGCAATAATCTCTGCAAGAACTCTCAGCCCCTCTTTCTCCTGGATTCCAAACCGTGATAATTCAGCACTATCTATATCTAATACTCCATAAAGTTTTCCGTCCGGAAGAATGATCGGCAGGACGATCTCCGAGCGTGAGTCGGGATCGCAGGCAATATGTCCGGGAAATTTATCGACGTCCTCAACAATAATGATCTCACGTTTCGCGGCAGCAGTGCCGCAGACTCCTTTGCCCATTTCAATATTTGTGCAGGCAGGTTTGCCGCCAAAAGGACCTAAATAGAGTTTGCTTCCATCATAAAGATAAAAACCTGCCCAATTAATACGCTCGATATTTCGGAATATAAATGCTGCGGAGTTCGCAAGCGTAGTAATAGGATGATCGGCGCTATCAAGCAGCGCATCGAGATCGCGAGTGAGTGTTTGGTACATATTGGGAAATATGAGATATGAAATCTGATTATGAAAAACACTTTTCACCTTTCATCGTTCAAATCTCATTTTTTTTTGTAGTGTTCTTATTTGATTTGTCATTCTGAGTGGAGCGAAGCGGAACGAAGAATCTGAGTTTACAAATGTCCTCTATCTCAGATTCTTCCCTGAGCTCAGAAGGACAAGGTAAGATTTCCTCAGTTTGAGATACTACCTTTTTTAAATATGTGAACTCTTACCCCTTATTTTTCGTATTTTAGTACGTTGTAAGTTGTCTCGCCTGTAAAAAAAACATGTTAAGGCAGAATAATGAAGTTTGAGTTGTAACTTCAGTATGTCTTAGGTGTTCTATTAAAAGTAAAGTTTGCATTTCTCATAGAGGAGGTATATATATGGATCGTAGATCATTTCTCACCGGCTGGGCATCTGCTTCGGCGGATAGAGCTATTTCAGCTCCTGTCAATTATTCATCCGAATCATCACACGACCGGACGCTTTCAACAGGTTTAGAGCCGTGGGCTCCGACTTCAGCAGAACCGTGGGATTCCGTCAGGCAGGGACATCTTCTTCGCAGAACGATGATGCTTCCGAAATGGACTGAGATCGATACGATTTCGAAGCTCACTCCATCGGCAGCAGTAGATCTTCTTTTAAATACTCCTAGCAATCCGGCTCCGCCCTCAAATGCCAATCATGTTACTTATTCAATGAAAGGGTTGGATTCTGTTTTGGCAAATCAGCTCAAGGGAACATGGGCAGGCGATGATGCTGTCTTAAAAGATTGGTATGCGAACGTACTGTTAAATTCTCCGCTTTCGATCGTTGAAAAAATGACGTTCTTCTGGAGCGGTCATTTTACCAGCCAGTTCGTCGCTGATGAATCGTATGTTATTGCCCCTCTTCTCTACAGGCAGAATAAATTATTACGTGATACCGGGCTCCTGAATTTTAAAGACCTTGCTTCGAATATCACATTAGATGGTGCGATGCTTGTCTATCTTGGCGGAATATTAAATACGAAAAGCCGCGCAAACGAAAATTATGCCCGCGAGCTGATGGAGCTATTCACGATGGGACTCGGAAATTATACCGAAGGCGACGTCAAAGAAGCTGCACGTATCCTGACGGGATGGCGTGTTGCACAATTCAGTGACGAACCTACTCCAAACGGTATATTCAATACCTATTTCTCGCCGGGAGATCATGACATTACGAATAAAATATATCTTGGTGTTCAATTCAGTGCAATCGTTGATGCCGATAATACAGAATATCTTGTGAAGAAAAATGAGATACAACTGCTGATCGATACGATCTTCTCAGTTCGTAAGCAGGCAGTAGCAACATTTATATCACGAAAGATCTATAAATTTTTTATCTATAGCAATCCTG
>JANYLL010000138.1 GCA_025357895.1 Ignavibacteriota bacterium | reverse complement strand
GCTTGTATTATCCGTTCTGTTGATGGGGGGATGAAATGGAATGTGCCAGAAATATTCAATGATTCTATTTGGCAAATAAATTTTATGACGAATCTTGATAAAGATACTATTTTTGCCAACGGTGAAAGTTTAAATAAAATTCTTTTAAGTACAGATAAAGGAATAACATGGTCTGTAGATTCTATGATATTTACTGATAAGGCTCTTTCGGGATACGCTTCACTTGGCTTAACAATTTCAGGAAATGGGCCATTAACAATCTATGCAGAGCGATATTACCCCTTCCGTATCCCATCTTTTATTCTCAAAGGTATGTATAAAAAATCCGTAGTTAATTTTAGTGGTAATTTAGGCTATAACCAGCGAATCTACCCTAATCCTGCAAAAACAACGTTGAATATCGTTTCAGTTGAAGCTTCAACGCCATATAAGATTATTGATGTTCTGGGAAGAACTGTAAAAAGCGGTATGGTACTCGATCATAATACATTGACGCTTGATATTTCATCGTTGCCAAAAGGTGTTTACTATGTTCTTGTTGAACGGGCTGATATTAAAGGAGTTTATGTCATAGCTGGTAAGTTTACAGCGATTGGTGGGTAGAATCATATTTATTACGAATAACTTGATTAATGTGCATTTGATCTTTTCCCAAGTTTTACTGCAACGGTAATCACTTCTTTTCCGCGCTTCACTCGAAAATCCACTACGTCATCCGGTTTGAATTTCCCTAATGCTCCCGTATAATCATAAATATTTTTGATTGTAATATCGGCAAATTGGATGACGATATCATCGGCTTTTAAGCCTGCTTTATCAGCAGGTGAGCCTGCAGTAATATCGGATATTTTCAATCCTTCACCATCGTAGCCATAATCCGGCACACCACCGACATATACTTTAAACACGCCAGCCTTTTTTGTTGTGTCCTCAGGCACAAGCGTAAAGGGAATTCTGTCGGGTTTCGATTGAATAGCATCGATGCTTCTTCGAACAAGATCCAGTACCTGAACTTCGCCTTCGTAGTTGATCTTATCTTTTGTATCGGTCGCCTTGTGATAATCTTTATGCAAGCCTGTGAAATAGAAAAGAACGGGAATATTCTTTCTATAAAATGGAGAGTGATCACTGGGACCAACGCCATCAGGCTTATAACGCATAGTAAGATTATTATGCTTCAATGAATCCATAAGCAGTTTCCAGTATGGTGATGATCCCATACCTTCGACGATCAAAACGCTGTCTTTCAATCTTCCGATCATATCCATATTTATCATTGCCTGAGTTTTTTCTAATGATACGAGCGGATACTTTATATAATTAATACTGCCAAAAAGTCCTTCCTCTTCTCCACTAAAGGCAATGAATAGCAAACTGCGTTTGAGGGATTTCCGATGCTTCGCATAGTACTCGGCTAACTCCAGCAAACCGACCGTGCCGCTTGCATTATCATCTGCTCCATAATGAATTGCCTTTACAGTGTCCAATGCAAACATTCCACCCATTCCGAGATGATCATAATGTGCGCCGATTATCACGACCTCATCCCGCAACTTCTTATCATTGCCACGAAGGAAACCGAAAATATTAACGGCTCTTGTTTTTATTTTTTTTGTCGAATCGAATTGACGTTCAGAGAATTGGTAATTTTGAAAATATGGAAATGGAAGCAGCATTTCTAAACTATTGTCAGGGGGTGGTGCGGGCATAGGGAGTGAAGTTAAACCGAATTTCTTGAACTCAGCGGCGATATATTTTGCAGCTTTTTCACAACCTTGTTCGCCTGTTCGTCTGCCTTGCAACGAATCACTTGCAAGAATATTCATACGCAAACGAAGGTCGTGAGCAGTTATTGCAGGCCTTGTCTGGCTAAATAATAGGGTAGGTACGATGCTTATAAATGCGCAACAAATTAGCGTTGAAACGAATCCATAAAATTTCATAATACGTTATTATAAAGGATATATAAAGTGAGCAGGTATCTGCGACGAACGAAACCTAACATTTGCTCTGTTCGTAGAATTGCATAGTTAAAAAAGATAAAATGGATACTTTTGGAAGACCAGAATATAGTTTTACACAGGATTCAATAGCGCTTGTCGGAGATGCACGCCTGGCATATATCCGTAAAGTTTATACGTATTTTGCTTTTGGAATAGCAGCTGCAATTGCAGGTTCGTTGATCGCGATGAATACAGCCCTCGTCTTTTTTGCGATTCAGCATCCTTTTATTGGTTTAATTGCTTTTTTCGGGATGGCAATTTTTGCATCATCAAGTGCGAATAATCCGACTCGCGCCGTTCCTACGCTTGTTGGCTTTACTTTCGTAAGCGGTGTCATAATTTCGCCAACACTGTATGCAATTGCACACGGCTACATCAGTGGAACAGGACCAGGCATTATTTATGATGCGCTTTTTTTGACTTCACTGGTCTTTGGTGCTTTGACAGCGTATGTTTTCATTACGAAAAAGGATTTTTCCTATATGGGCGCATCGCTCACGATAGGACTTTTCATGGTGATCGGACTATCACTTGTTAATATTTTCGTTCAATCAACGACGATGGATCTGGCTCTTTCGGCGATCATCGTAATATTATTTTCGGGTTTCATTCTTTATGATACATCAAGAATTTTAAAGAATGCTCACGAGATTCCTCCGACGCGTGCTGCACTGAATTTATACCTCGATTTCCTAAATCTCTTCATGGCGATTTTGCGATTGCTCTCGCGCAGTAGAGATTAAAAATGTAAATGGAAACAGGAAAGCTGAATTGTGAAAATTAACTTCTTCATAGTTCAGCTTTCCTATTTCATTTTTACACATCATTACCGCCGTATTTTTGTACTTTCAATAACACGACCCTATGTCAGATCTTAAGAATCTACTTCTGCATCGCAATGGCTTTGTTGCCACGATCCAACTGAATCGCCCGCAAGTGCTCAATGCGCTCAATATGGAATTAATGGACGAACTCATTGCATTATTTGATTCCCTCGACAAAGATGCCTCAGTGCGCTGCATTGTTTTAACGGGCAATGAGAAAGCCTTCGCCGCAGGCGCGGATATTAAGGAAATGGCAAATGCTACGGCTGTTGAAATGCTTGCAAGAGATCAGTTCTCGAAATGGGATAGGATTCGTAAAGTGAAGAAGCCGATTATTGCAGCGGTATCAGGCTTTGCACTTGGAGGCGGATGCGAACTTATGATGCATTGTGATATTGTCATTGCAAGTGATACAGCGAAGATCGGGCAGCCGGAAATTAATATCGGAGTCATGCCGGGAGCAGGTGGTACTCAGCGCATGACAAGAGCCGTGGGGAAAGTACTTGCGATGGAACTTGTACTGACAGGAAGATTTTTAACAGCCGAAGAAGCATTGCAGGCAGGGCTTATCAATAAAGTCGTTCCTGTAGAATTCTATTTAGAAGAAGCTCAAAAACTTGCCAAAGAAATTTCAAATCGACCGCCTGTTGCTGTGCGCCTTGCAAAGGAAGCAGTACTGAAATCTTTTGATACGACAATGGAGATCGGTCTTGAATTCGAAAGAAAGAATTTTTATCTGCTTTTCTCCAGCGAAGATATGCGCGAGGGAATGGCGGCGTTTATTGAGAAGAGAAAGCCGGAATGGAAGGGCAAATAATTACAAATTACGAATTAGAAATTACGAAAAAATGGCAGATTTTCAAACGATCTTGACAGAGTTGAAAGATGGGGTTTTTACCATCACACTCAATCGTCCCAAAGTATATAATGCATTCAATGAGCAGCTTACGACGGATTTACTTAATGTCTTCAAAGAGGCTGCGAAGAACGATGAAATCAGATGTATTATCCTGACAGGAGCCGGCAAAGCATTTTGTTCCGGACAGGATTTGAAAGATGCACCTTCGGGAAGCGCTCAGAGATCATTACGCGATTCATTAGAACGTCGTTACAATCCGCTCATTCGCGCAATGCGTAATTTGCCGAAGCCAATTATCGCTGCGATCAATGGCGTTGCTGCAGGTGCCGGATGTTCGTTGGCGTTAGCTTGTGACTACAGGACTTGCGCCGATTCAGCAAAGCTGATTGAAGTATTTATTCGAATTGGCTTAGTACCCGATTCAGGATCAAGCTGGTTCTTAGTTAAATATCTCGGCGTTGCAAAAGCATTTGAACTTGCTGCAACAGGCGATGATGTTCCTGCACAGAAAGCATTAGAACTGGGACTTGTGAACCAAATTGTTCCCTCGGATAAATTAATGGAGGAGACAATGAAAATTGCAAAAACATTTGCGACAGGTCCGACTAAGGCTTATGGCTACATCAAGAAAATGATGGATAAAGCGGCAGCAATGTCTCTCGATGAAGCTCTCGATTATGAAGTATATATGCAGGAAGCAGCAGGACGCACTGAGGACTATATGAACGCAGTTGCAGCATTCAGGGAAAAGAAGAAAGCGGAGTTTGTGGGAAAATAACTTTACCCTCATTGAGTTTGTTTATATTAATGAATTAATATTTATAACCAAAATTGAAATCAATCGGAGTTATTGGTGCAGGGACAATGGGAAGCGGCATAGCACT
>JANYLL010000023.1 GCA_025357895.1 Ignavibacteriota bacterium | reverse complement strand
TAAGCAAAGTATAAAGGCTTCTAAAGTAAGGTCGCAATTCAGAATGATTTGTATTAAAAAATTCTTTTAAAAAAGCATCGAGTGGCTTATCACTATTTTGGTATTTTTCTTTAAGATCCATTGCAACCCTAGTGAAGAATTCGCTCCCTTCAAATATATGGGATCGACTTTTATCAAACGGTGCATATATTACACCTTGGAATTTTCTTGACTCAGCAATCTTGCGATGAAATTCTAACAGACTAAAAAAAATTACTTCAAATTGCTGAAGTTGAAATGTTATTTCTGCTTTATTTTGCTGTTGAATGAACTGACTTTGTGATTCTTTTAATTGGATATTAAATTGATCTTGTGCATCAGTGAGTTGGTTTCGTTGCAATCTAAGTGTATCATAAACCAGAAATACAGCAGCTACTGACCAAATCATACTAACTATTGCCATTGAATCACCTAACTGTCCCATAAGTGTCCAATTCATAGGATTATTGGTGGATATAGAAGCAGATAAAAGAAACAAAATTATTATTGTGACAGCAACTAAAGCGCCTATAACAAGTAATGTTACCGCCGTCTTTTGAGACGTAGAGTAGTCTTTAAATTCCATTCTAAAACATCCCCTCCTGCCCGCTCAACTTCTTTTCCCTCTGCGCTTTTTTGAAGGTTGCTGTTCCCATTGTCAGGTCGGGGAAATCGGGGTGTGCGGATTGATAATTGGTTTTCATGTGGTGTAAGGCTATGCAAAGATACGGAAGGCTGGTGCTGCTTTTTCAATAGCAACAAATCTCTTGCAGGGCTTGTTTGTTTTATATGCAGAATATTATTTCAATCGATCCGGATATCCTGAGTGGTACGCCTGTCTTCCAGGGGACTCGCGTTCCGGTGAAGAATCTTTTTGATTATCTTGAATCAGGTGAAACTCTCGAGGCTTTCCTGCATTCCTTCCCGACCGTTAGCCGCGATCAGGTAATTTTCGCACTTGAACTATCCGAACAGCTTCTAATCCAATCTCCCCGTGAAGTTACTGCTTGATGAATGCTTGCCGGAAGAATTGAAGGGCCTCATTATCGGTTATGAAGTTCTTGCCGTCAGCGATATGAATTAGAAAGGTATTAAAAATGGCGAACTGATGAGACGCGCTTCGGAATCTGGGTTTGAAGTGTTTTTGACTTCAGATAAGAATATCCGTTACCAGCAGAATATCAGCAAATACGATCTTGCCGTCGTTATTTTTAACGTTCATAACCGGAGATTTCAAAGAGGCTTTCTCAGCTAGAGGAGCTTCTTCCGAAAGTTGAGAAGAGAAATTTCTATCTCTGTTGAGTTTATAACATCCCCCTCAACGCCCCCTCCAACTCCTTATCATTAAATTCAAATCCTGCATCCAATAATTTCTTCGGGATTACTTTCTGACCATCGAGCAATAATTCTTGCCCCATTTCGCCAAAGATCATTTTCACTGCAATAGATGGGAGTGGGAAAATGGCAGGGCGATGAAGAACTTTTGCTAAAGTTTTAACAAAGATTTTATTCGTTACAGGATTTGGGGCAGTTGCATTTACAGAACCTTTGACTACTTCAGTTTCAATGGCATACTGATAAATTTTCAGAAGATCATCCAAGGTAATCCAACTCCACCACTGCTTGCCGGAGCCAACTACTCCTCCAACTCCCATTTTAAATGGGAATAATAATTGTTGGAGCGCTCCACCATCAGGACTTAAAACCAATCCTGTGCGAACATTTACGACCCGGATACCTTTTGCCTCAATTGGTTTAGTTGCTGCTTCCCAGGCTTTACAGACTTCAGCAAGAAATCCTGTTCCCACAGAACTCAATTCGGTTAATTCCTCATCGTTGCGATTTCCGTAATAACCAATAGCAGATGAGCAGATAAAAGCTTTCGGAGGATTTTTTAATTTCGAAATGCATTCGGCAAGAAAACGTGTTGGGATAACACGGCTATCTATGATCTTTTTCTTCTTCGATGCCGTCCATCTGCCGTTGATAGATTCGCCGGATAGATGAACGAAGACATCATAGCCTTCCATACGCGAAATATCAACCGTGCTTTTATAAGGATCCCAAAATAATCCGACATCTGCTGAAGAACGAACGAGGCGCGTTACATCATGCCCTGATGCACGAAGACGATCAACAAGTTTTGTGCCGATGAAACCTGTTGAACCCGAAATTAAGATTTTCATGAATTTATTTACGTTTATTTCTCTAACAGACTTCTGAGCATCCAGGCAGTCTTTTCATGGATCTGCATACGCTGAGTGAGGAGATCGGCAGTCGGTTCATCATGAACATCTTCGACAGATTGGAAAAGAGATCTTGCCGTGCGAACAACGGACTCTTGCCCTTCAACTAATAGCTCGATCATATCGTGCGCTGAGGGCACTCCGCGATCCTCTTTGATCGAGGAAAGTTTTAGAAACTCAGCATACGTTGCAGGAGCAGGAAAACCTAATGCCCTGATCCTCTCGGCAATAAGATCAACAGCAATCGCCAATTCATTATACTGCTGCTCGAACATGAGATGCAGCGTCTGAAACATGGGACCGGTTACATTCCAATGAAAATTATGAGTTTTGAGATAGAGGGTATAAGTATCTGCCAGGAGAACGGATAATCCGTCAGCAATTTCTTTCCTATCTTTTTCTTTAATTCCGGTATTGATCTTCATAGTATTCTATTGTGTGAGCATAAGTGAAAAAGTGGAGGTGAGGGGAATTGAACCCCTGTCCGAAAAGCACGTTCCGCAGCGTCTACGCACGTAGCCTCTTGTTTTGTAATGATGACTGCCATAGCAAGAGGCAACCGACAATCATCATCGCTACTCCTTTATACGATCACCAGCGAGTAGCTTTCCCGGTGAAAGAGACCGAACATACGACTCCTGTGATCAAAACTCGCTCGTTCTAATGAGTTTTGCAGAAGGGCACCCTCCTCCCGAAAGAGGAAACAGCGTCAACGCGGTACTAGCCCGCGGAGCTTAGGCAGCCATAGCATAGCTATAGTTGGCGGTTAAGCCTTACTTGCGGTTGCTTAAGGATGGTGCAAGTCCCACCCTGTGCGCGGCATACGAGGCGTCAGCCCCCCGTCGAATCCTGTGCACCCCCGTAATGTAAATGAACAATTTGTGTGACAATACTATAAACATACGGCTTGAGCATAGAGTGCCGAATCGGGGAAAGCTGATAGTTTATAGTTGGCTGCTGATAGTAAATTCGATTCTTCAGTGGGACGGACTTAAGTCCGTCAGTCTTTTTCCTTACCTCCCGAACGGACATGAGTCCATTCTACTGAATACCATTTGACACATCAAGTCGTGCCTTGGGATCACCTTCGTAACCATTTTCTCCCCTCATCCGTTTATATGCCGATCTTAATCATATTTTCCAAATCCAGTTCGAATGAAAATATTCCTTACAGTATTTCTTGCTATTTTTCTTTATACGCAGAGCTTTGCCCAGGATACAACGAAGAAATCTCCTTATGAAATCAGGAATCCTACAATTGGCGTAATAATTCATCCTCCTGAGAAAAAGGATAATGCAGGAATAAATGTTGCAACACAATTTCGCGGCGCGATGCCTCTTTCCGATTCTTTTATCGATAAGCGCGAGAAGCATTTGAAAAATATCCGCCAACTTTCGTTCGAAGGTGAAAATGCCGAAGCATATTTAAGTCCCGATGAAAAGCATCTTGTCTTTCAGGCACGAGGCAAAGGCACCGGAGAATGCGATCAGATCTATACGATGACGCTTGACGGAAAAAATGTGAAGCGCATTTCAACGGGATATGGCAGAACTACATGTGCGTATTACTTCCCTACCGGTGATAAAATTCTTTTTTCTTCAACTCATGAAATGTATGGCGGCAAATGTCCGCCGGAACCTGATCGTTCAAAAGGATACGTCTGGCCTTTGTATAAAGGATATGACATTCATATAGCCGATACAAGCGGAAAACTTATCGGAAGGCTTACACAAGATACAACGTTTTATGATGCTGAGACGACGATCTCACCAAAGGGTGACAGAATAGTCATTACCAGTACGCGCAGCGGAGATATTGATCTATGGTCGTGTAAGCTTAACGGTACTGATCCTAAACAACTCACAAAAGATATAGGCTATGATGGCGGCGCTTTTTTTTCACTTGACGGAAAGAAAATTGTATACCGCGCTTCACGTCCCAAAGGAGAAGAATTAAAAGAATATAAGGAGCTTCTTATGCAAGGGCTAATCCGTCCGAAATCACTTGAGATCATGGTAATGGATGCCGATGGCGACGATAAAAAACAGGTAACTAGTAACGGTAAAGCAAATTTTGGACCGTTCTTTTTCCCAAGCGGCAAGAGAATTATTTTTGCATCGAACATGGATGATCCGAAAGGACGCGAGTTCGATCTTTATGCCATCGATACAGATGGCAAAAATTTAGAGCGCATTACCTATGCCGAAGGTTTCGACGGTTTCCCAATGTTCACCAAAGACGGCAAGCATCTTGTCTTTTGCTCAAACCGAAACGGTTCGCATCCAGGCAATACGAATATCTTTCTTGCGGATTGGGTTGATTGAGCGGGATTCGGAAGTTCCACCTGGATTTTAATTATTAATTCGGCGGCGGCGAATGTAAAATCACGCTCACTTTCGAATTAGTAGCCTTGGGAGGTTTCGAAGGAGAAATGCTCTCCGGTACCAGATCAAGATCGAAATGGATCAGTGAGTCACCGGAATCATCAAGATATTCCAGTGATCCGTGCTTGGGTACTTGCTTTCCTTTATCATAAGCATCCCACCACTCATAGAACGGACCGCCGCTCGATCCAGGCATTTCAATAGTAATATTCGGAAATTCAATCTTTGTTGGCTCCTTTGAATAATCTCGGGCATTCCCTATCTGGTCTCTGATCGTGCCTTGTTTAATAGTAAGCGCCTCAATTTTTTTAACCTTGCTGCAATCGATACCATCAATTGTCATACGGAAATTCCCGGGAAAAAACATTTTCTGCTTAACGTCAACAGGGTTTTTGACTTTACCGTTTTCATTTTTAACCCTGATCTTCTCAGGAGTAAACTTGATCGTCAAGTAACCAGCATCTTTCGACGAACCATCACATGCAGGGAACCCTATCTCGGTTAAAAGAGCATCTTTGAATTCCCTGATTTGTCGTACGTCTCTTTTGAAATCAGCAGCCTGAAGTTCACCGCTTTTGCGTTGGTGATTCGTTCCGAAAGCAGCTTTCATCCAATCATA
>JANYLL010000009.1 GCA_025357895.1 Ignavibacteriota bacterium | reverse complement strand
GCTTGTCGTGCTGAGTATCGGACTTGCCGGAAACGTGTTTGCTCAGGTACCTTCGCTTGTTACTCAACAAACGAGGTTATCAACGGGCGGTGCGACTCCGAGCTACGTTCAGTTACGTGCTAAAGCAGGTGTTGCTGCAAGCCCGGATTTCTATTCTTGGGATCAGGCGCCGACTCCAACAGCGAATACCAACTATTCGCTGTTCCTGGATGCAAACAATAATATCGAACGAAGCTTATCGTTCGGACCAACGGTTGGCGCGCCTGGTACAGGTGCTCCTGGTTACTTACAGCGTGTCAATGCTGCAGGTAACGGACTGGACTGGGTTCTGCCTACAGCTATTGTCGGCGCGAACAACGGTCTCGTGCTTGACTTGACGAGCAATCCGGGAACTGCAATTGTTCAATTGGGTGACTCTGCAACCGGTTCTACCGGACAAGGAGCACTGAGCAGCAACCGCTTTGTCCACATGAACGGAAAAGACCTGAGCTTCGAAAATTCAGGTAATATGAATCTTGGAACCAGCGCAGGCAGCACCTTCAATCTCACGATTGATCCGGGTACGGCAGGCGTCATGAAGATCCATGATCTTATTAGTTCTACTCTTGCATCAAAGTTTTTAGTTCTTGGTGGAAATGATAGCGTCCTTACACGCGATCTTTCATCACTTGTTATTGCAGATAATGGTTTGACGATAAACCCTACGGGCGGATTCGTTGAATTGGGATCGCTTGCAACCGGAGGAGCTCCGCTTCTGAGAACCAGCTTTGTCACTGCGAACGGTCATGACCTTAACTTTGACGGTTCGGGTAATTTCAACGTCGGAAGTGCAACTGGCGTTTTAAACATGACATTGGATCCTGGAACGACGGGATTTATCACTATGAATGAGATCAATGCTTTGCCGAATGCAAATATTGATTCAAACAACCGTTTCGTCGTTCTTGATGAGACAACAAATCATACCTACACTCGTAAACTTACTTCGCTTGTAAATGCAAACAATGGTTTGATCGTTGATAATACCGTTTCACCCGGAACGAGTACTGTTCAGCTTGGTGCACCTGCAACTGGCGGAGCACTGCTTCTATCAGATCGCTTCATTGGTATGAGCAACAAAGTATTGAACTTTGAAGGCGATGGTACGTATAATATCGGTACAACAGGAAATATTGCATTCAATGTCAATACCGGAACACAGCCAATGACAGTTCAATCTGCAAATCTTGATAATACATCTATCAATAATTTTGCATGGATCGATTCAACAACTCATGCTGTACATCGCACAACGACTGCAGCATTAGTTCGTCAAAATACTGTTAATGACTTTGTCGCGATTGATCCTACTACAGGAAATATCGTTCGTGCGATCAGCCCGACGGCAGGTATTTTCCGCGGACAAATTGCCGGTACCGGTGCGTTCCAGTATACTTCACCTGCTATTGATATAAAAACAGGAGCTTCGATCACAGCAACTGTTGAAAATCACACCGGTATTATCGGAGCGATAGTCGTTCAGGTCACGAGTGTGACTACAGGTCTAACCGGAACATTCTCTGTCGAAACATCAGAGAGTATCCAAACAGGATCATTCATTAACTATGTCGTAATGAATCCGTAATTATTTCTTCACGAAGGGAGCGGCATCCGGAGTACGGCTGCCGTTCCCATTGTGAGTGTATGGAAATATTCCCGTAAGTGGGGAGCCATCAGTTTGCTTTTATCTATTAGTTTGCTTGTATCTAAAAGATATCTTCAATATTTGTGAAAGCGTATAAAGCTATCGCAGCGCGGATCACCGGCATTATCACTTTGGTGATGATGCCGGTGATACTTTGCGCACAAGGCGTAGTTACAGATACGAAATCGAATCCCGTGCAACGGACATTTACTGCGCCGACAGCAGAAGCAGGGGCATCGAAAACAAAGCAGGAAGCGAAAACTTTTGCTGCTAATCTTGAAATTCGCCAGCCAGCACAACCAGAGGCAATGCCTCACATAGAAATTATTCACGTAAATGCAGGAAATCCTGAACATATTACACCGGGATTTTATGCATCATACAAACCGCCTACGTTTGATACTATTTATATTTACGAAGGCGAAACTGAGCAATTTGAAGTGATCAATATTCATGCTGCTAAAGAAGTAATTCAAGGAGATTCCACCGACGTTACCGAAGAAGTAAGTTTCCGGATGAATCACCTGAATGGTAATGACATTCCTGTTGTCTCAGAGAAGCATGGAAAAACAAATTCCATGGTCATACGGACAGGATTTATTCCTGCGCAAGGTTTCGGTACAAAACGTTATCGTTTTGCTGTAAAACCCGGAGAATTTGGATTAAATAATAATTCCATGATCTCGGCATCGGTACATACTTCCGGTGGAGAGAACATCGGCACCATTCTTTGTTCAGTTACGAATATTGATTATAAGAAAGGTGTTTTTTTCGTTGAAACATCCAACGAAGTTCCTAAAGGCGAAAATATTAATTGGATAATTATTAATTCGCCATAAGTACAAAATGTACTTAGTTTTTTATCGGCTTTATGTTTGCTTTTAACAAAAGTATAGATTTTCCCTTTTGTGGATAAGCTGCGGAGCGACGCAGTTCCAGGAAGCGTTACCTCTATACTTATATTACGCTCCGGCAATGATACTGAAAAGATTTTCGGTATTTTATATCATACTCTTAATGTGCAGCAGCGCAACGATGGTTCGCGCTCAGGCAAGTATGCAGCGTGGAGTACATATCTCCAACGCGAATGGAAGCATTATCTCTATTCAAACAGGAGCTGGTCCTCAATCCTATACACTTAACTTACCCCAGGCGAGTAATCCCTCATTAACAACAGGCTCACTGCTCTTTGCGCTTGGAGGAGGAGATCTGAATTGGACAGGTGTTACCGGAGCCGCTGATGGTTTTATTCTTACACTGAAAAATTCCGGCGGAAATCTTATTCCTACATGGGTTGATCCTTCCTTAGGAGGCTCATGGCTGCTTGGAGGTAATGCAACGGCATCGGCATGGAATGGCACGACAGGAAATTTTTTGGGTACGACCACTGCCCAGCCGCTCGTACTTGCGACAACGAATACTACAACTGCAGAACCTATAGAATTTTATACGAACAACACTGAAAGGATGCGACTGTCTTCTGCCGGAAATCTCGGTTTAGGTCAGACCAATCCTTCGCAGTTGCTTGAAGTCAGAAACGGAAACTTCTTGCTTTCGAATTCCGGTACGGCAGATCAATTACAATTTCAAGGAACAAGTACTGGTATAACAACTTTCCAGGCGGGTGCGCAAGGAGCTACGAATTTAAATTATACTCTGCCTATCAGTGCAGCAACGGTAGATGGGCAGGTTTTAAGTACCACTACAGCAGGTGTTCTTAGCTGGACTTCAACGGGTGCATTAGTTAGTGTCGGTCTTGCATTACCTGTATCAGTCTTTAACATCAGCGGCTCACCTGTTACGACATCGGGTACGCTTACCGGATCATTCACGACTCAGACAGCAAACACGGTATTCGCCGGACCAGCAAGCGGCGCATCTGCCGTTCCTACATTCCGTGGACTTGTCGCTGCTGATCTTCCGAGTTTGAATAATACAGCATGGCTGTTATCAGGTAATAGCGGAACAACGGCATGGAA
>JANYLL010000431.1 GCA_025357895.1 Ignavibacteriota bacterium | reverse complement strand
TATTTTTGAAACAGGAAACCCTATTATGTTGTATAGTATGAGTCAAAAATACGCAATAACTCTGTTTGAAAAATTGTCATTGCGAGACCGGCTTCAGCCGGTCGTGGCAATCTCAAATTTCTAAGATCATTAAAGCTTTTTCAATTCTCAATTCTCAACTTTCCGTGATTGTACACAGTCATATTCTTTGTTTCTAATAACTTACAGGGGCTTCCCGGGAATCCGCCAAAAACCTTAGTCCTTTTATTCTCCCCCCAATTTTACATTTTACATTTTTAATTTTACATTCCTCCCCATGGGTGCCCATCAACACAATTCCAATATACGAAAAAATTTAACTATTGCTTCAAGTTACTCTAAGGGCTATTTTTTTTGCCAAACTCATTTGGGGGATAGTTGGTTGAATTGGCAGAGATTGTGAGACTGAATCCAGTGGGACGGACTCTTAGTCCGTCCGTAACTTCGCTAACGGACTAAGAGTCCGTTCCACTGGAGAGTCCGCCCCACTTTTAAAATAAATGCGCTTCCTCATCATCATCGCTCTTGTCCTCTTTGCCGCCTCAGCATCGGCACAGAGTCTCTCGGTCTTTAATTTGGATGCTACGAATTTCCCGAGTCTGAAAGCAAGCTTCTATGCCTTTGATGCGAACGGGCAGCAGCAAAGCCCTTCCGCTTCGGAGATCACTGTAACCGAAGATGGAATCCCACGAATTGTTACGAATATCACCTGCCCACCAAAATCAACTCCGCCGCCGATAACGCTTGGCATTATGGTCGATACCTATTCCGGCATTGACCTTGCAAAAGAAGGCGCGCAAAAATTAATTAATCTTGTTTCCATTCCTCCATCCGAAGCAGGAATTACCATGATGGATCACGGAGCTTTCATTGTGCAAGACCTTACGCAAAAGACAAGTAAGTTAACAACTGCAATTACCAAACTCCAACCTGCACCCGGAGTTGACCTGCAAACAATGTTCTATGCGCCAAATGCAGGCGGAGTGCCTTTTGTGAGTGGAAGGCTTGGAACGAAAGCACTTGTATTAATTACAGATTTACATTGCCCCCTATTTAATCTTTACAGACATCAGCTTTATCAAGATTCGAAAGCGCAGAATATTTCAGTGTACATCGTGTTACTTGGCACGAAAGATGAATTCGGTTACTCAAAGGAGATTACTGATAGCACTGGTGGAATGTTATTTGAACAAGTCGCTGACACAACACAGTTCAATTTAGTACTTAACCAAATATACAGTAATATCACCAAACTTTACCCCTGTGAAATAGATTGGCAATCTGATGTGAATTGCAACGGGAACATGCGAAATGCCCTATTTAAATGGAATTCCAATAGTTCTTCCTTATCTTTTACCGTACCTACATCTGCAATATCTGGGTTAAAATTTACTCCAAGTTCACTTTACTTTCACTCCAACCTTATTGGAGTAAAATTCGATACGACCGTTACTATTACTGCAAATAACGAAGCATTCTCCGTAACAGATATTACGAGCACGAATCCTTCGTATGATATTAATCCGAAAACATTTTCTCTCGCTCAAGGTGAGACAAAAACGCTGACGGTTAGCTACACACCTCCAGATTCAAGCTATACCTGGACGCGCTTTGATATTGCAAACGACCGATGTGCACAAACCTATTATGCAAGCGCGAGCTATCCCGGTCATAAGCCGAATGTACCAACCCTTAAGCTCACTGCTCCGAACGGAGGTGAGATCTATCTCGAAGGAAGTGATACGCTCATTACCTGGAAGGGCATTCCGCTTACCGATACTGTGAAGCTTGAATATAGCATTGATTCAGGAAATACTTGGAAATTTATTACAGACAAAGCAACTATGGGGAAATATGTCTGGCATGTGCCAGGAGTTGCGAGTAATAAATGCCTAATAAGAGTGGAACAAATACCTACCGCATTAGGAAGAGAATGGTGCAAAATTGATGGGACAGGGGATTATGAAGCCGATGGTATGAGTGTTACCACTGATGAATTTGGAAATATTTATATGACCGGAAATTTTTGCTGCCGAAAAGCAAATTTCGGTGATACAATACTGACACCCGTTGGAGCTAGAGATATATTTATTGCTAAATACTTTCCAGACGGAAGTTTAGTTTGGGCGAGGCAAGCTGGTGGACCAGGCGACGATTATGGTCATAGTATTGCTGTTGATGGCTTAGGTAATATCTATGTAACTGGAATTTTTGATTCAACAGCTAATTTTGGAGGAGTATCTTTAACAAGTATGGGTGGCGAAGATATCTTCATTGCCAAATATTCTTCAGATGGAAACATTCAATGGGTAAAACAGGCCGGAGGTACATCCGACGATGATGGTGCAAGTATATTCACTGATATTTCAGGTGATATTTATTTAACAGGATATTTTAGCGGTCGATCGGCAAATTTTGAAAGTACAACCCTATTTGATTCTGGAGTATCTAATATGTTTATTGCCAAATATCATCCAGATGGTACTCTTGCCTGGGTTAAAAGCATACCAGATACTTCTCAGGGTGCCGGATATGGGATAACAGCAGATACAATTGGTAATATTTATGTTACAGGTGTTTTTACAAATGCAAAATTCGACAGCGTATCTCTAAAGAGTGCCGGAAACTCGGATATTTTTATTGCCAAATATCACAACGACGGAAACATAGATTGGGTAAAAGCTGCAGGAGGTAAGTCTGTTGACGAGGGACATTCCATAACTCTCGATCCAAATGGAAATATTTTTGTAACAGGTTTTTTTAGTGACACAGCAAATTTTGACGGCACTATATTAAATAGCTCTGGGAGCACGGACATATTTGTGGCCAAATATCTTTCAGATGGGACTAATGCATGGGTAAAGCGTGCTGGATCATCAGATATTGATCAAGGAGATGGAATAACGGCAGATGAATTAGGAAATGTTTATGTAACTGGTTATTTTCAACTATCAGCCGATTTCGAAGGGGTTACTTTAACTAGTAAAGGCGGTTTAGAGATTTTTGTTGCCAAATATCAACCTAATGGTCAATTAGCATGGGCAAAAAGAGCTGGTGGAACTTACTACAATAGAGGGTATGGAATAAAATCTATTACTAATGATAATCTCTACGTCACAGGTCATGAATCAGGACCAAGCGATTTTGATGATATCCAAATTGGAGGATATGCGAATATATTTCTTTGGAAAATTGGTGATATTCCCCTCCAATCCGACACCTCCGATGCTGTTTTCTCCATCATCGCCCCAACATTTTCTTTCTCGGCGAACACTATCGATATGGGGCAAGTTGAAACCGGAACGGAGAAAGATTCTGTCGTGAAAGCGACGATCTGCAATAATGGGAATATGCCACTTCATGTTCTTGGCATGGATGTAACAGGCGGCGATAAAGCAGAATTCATGATCATGTCCGGCGCCGGGGATTTCACATTGCAGCCGAGCGAATGCCGCGATGTGATGTTTAGCTATCTGCCGATGCTGACCGGCAAGGTATCGGCAACTGTTACGCTGCGAACTGCAAACGGAAATTATGCCGATACCATAAAAATTCTGGGTGAAGGCATCGCTCCGCTTCTTGCCGTAATGGGAAATACCATTGATTTTGGACAAGTGAAGATCGGCTCCTATAAAGATACGACGATCGTCATTGCCATCGAAAATATCGGAAAAACGACTGTTAACTTTTCACCTGCTACGCAGCTTGGACCGGATGTAAAACAATTTTCGCTGCAATCGGGCGCAGCAGGTTTTACACTTCCAGCCGGAGCAACGCAAAGCATCTCGCTTCGCTTCACTCCGAAATATATCGGCAGAACTTCCGGTCGGATCGGCTTTGGTTATAACGGACCAAGCACGCCTGCGATCATGAATGTTTACGGTCAAGGTCTTGGCGGACTTGTTTCGATGGCAGATTATTCCGGCTATCCCGGCGAGCATAAATATATTCCGATGATCTTGGAGAAAGTGCCTGTCTCCTCCGTGCAGTCGTTAGCAACAAATTTCTCTGCGAGGATTGCTTATGATAACTCCGTGCTCAGTCCCGATAGCGGAGTAGTACAAAAAGGTAATCGCTTCGATACGGTAAACGTTGCAGGTTCACTTAAGACATCCGATACACTTATCTTTATTCCGTTTACTGCTTTGCTCGGAGAAAGAACATTCAGCCCATTGAATATTGTAGATTTTAATTGGCTTGACGGAACAGGCAATCCTGTAGATTATGATGTTGATACAAAGAGCGGTACATTCACAGTTTCGAACGGATGCGGCGATAGCTTGCTGCGGAATTTTATGCTCACCGGAAAAATGGCAGCGATTACTTCGATCAGTCCTAATCCTTCAAAGAGCATAACTCATATCGAAATTCAAACAACAGAAAAGGGCAGAACTCAGCTTGAGGTGATGAATCTTCTTGGTTTGAAAGTTGCAACGATATGGGATAGTGAATTGCAGACAGGAAGTCATTCATTTGATTTCAAAACAAGCGATCTGCCCTCGGGAAGTTATTTTGTGGTGATGACAACTCCGTCAGTACGAAGGATAGAGAGGATTGATGTTGCGAAGTGATTTCTTGTAGGGGCACACGGCAGTGTGCCCTTTTTCAAGATTACCTGTAATTCAAAGCGGGCACATGCAATGTGCCCCTACGCTTAATCCGTTATTACCTTCTCGGTGATCTTCATTTTTTCTTTTAATCTTGCAACGAGTTTTTCGGATTTTACTTTTTCTTTGATCTCTTCGTTGGTCTGATAATATTTCAGGAGATTTTCTTTAGCAATTCCGTACTGCGCAGCATCTTTTTCTGCAAGCGCTGCAAGATCATCTTCGCTTGCCTCAAGATTTTCTGCTTCGACAAGTTTATCGCGTAAGATCAGCCATTTGCCGCGAGTCTCGGCAGTGGGCCAGCCCATTTTGCGGTACTCTTCTTCGTTGATGCCGTAATCTTCGGGATAGCCGCGGCGTTTATTTTCATCTTTTAATTCCTGAATCATCGTATCGAGCAGGGCATGGGTGATCGTGCGCGGCACCATGAACTGATGTTTTTTCAAAAGTGCATTCACCATGTTCGATTCAAGCGCTTCGATGCCTCGGCGTTTGGAATTTTCATCTAACTCTTCGCGGACAAGTAAGCGGACTTCAAGCTCACTGGTCGCTTTATCGCGGCTGATCTTCTTGGAAAATTCTTCCGTCATCTCCGGCAGAATTACCTTTTCTGCTTTGTTGATCGTTACTTCAAGCGGTACATCTTTTTTCTCTACTTTCGGATCGTCGCTTGTTTTCGGAAGAGTGATAGCAAATTTATCACCGACTTTTTTATTCAATAAAGCATCGCGAAGATCTGTGACCACTTGCGGATCGTGGAGATAGACATCGGTTGTCTGCGGAGGAGGCAGTTCTCCCGCTTCATTTGCTTCCTGTTCCTGAAAGGTAATATTTACGATTGTTTCCGTATCTTTTATTTCCTGCGTTTCTTCGCGCGTCGAAAAATTGAATCGCAGATAGTGCACGCGCTCCTCAACATCTTTATCGGTGACAGTATAAACAGGATGCTCGATCTCTAAACCTGAATAATCCTGAAGATCAAATTCCGGTTTTACTTCATACGAAATTTTGAAATGTGCACCTTCACCATGATGGCGGTGAAGATCGGTCATAACCGGTTGGCCGATTGGTGCGAGCTTTTGCTCCTGCGCGTATTCTTTAAATTTTTCCTGTGCAATTTTTTCTAAGGTATCGCCTTCGATAGCATCGCCATGTAATTTTTTTACAACGGACATCGGTGCCTTCCCCGGACGAAATCCCGGAAGAGTGATTTTCGGGCGCATAGATTTATAGGCATCATCGAATGCTTTCGCTACTTCGGCTTCATCAACGAAAATTTCTAATTCGCGTAATACCTGCGATTTATCTGTAATTTTTGCTTCCACTGTTAATACTTTCCCTATAAGTCCTCTATGACCTATAGGACTTATACGACCTATAGGTGTTATTAAAGTGCCGGAGACAGGACTTGAACCTGCACATGTCACCATACCAGATCCTAAGTCTGGCGCGTCTGCCAATTTCGCCACTCCGGCTAAAACCCGAGGGTGCAAAACACATGCTTTGTCAACATTGTTGCATTCCCGCTGTTTGGGAACATTTATTCACTATTATTACTTACATTAATAGTGAATGTGAGGGGATAGATATCAAAATGATAAAAAAAGTACTGCCTTTTGTTCTTCTTTTTTGTGGGATACATACGATTAGCTCCCACGCTCAATGGAAAACTGATTCTACTACCAATACTATAGTCTGCACAGCTTTAAATGGTCAGCAAAACCCCAAGGCTTGCTCCGATGGCTCAAATGGAATAATTATTGTTTGGGAAGATTTTCGAGGCGGTACGGATTGGGATCTGTATGCACAAAAACTTAATGCAGACGGCATTCCGCAATGGAAAGCAAATGGTATTACTATCTGTACATCTACTGCCAATCAAACTTCTCCTGTTATTTGTTCCGATGGAGGAGGAGGCGCTTATGTTGCATGGAAAGATACGCGAACATTAGCTAATGGTACTGATCTTTATGCCCAACATATCGGCTCAGACGGATCCTTAGGGTATGGTGCTTCGGGAGCGGGTATTGCAGTCGCTGCAGATGCACTTCTCCCTAATAACCTTACAATATGCCCGGACGGATACGGCAATGCTTTTGTGGCTTGGGAAGACGGTCGTACCGGAATTACTCCTTCGAGTACTCGTCCCGATATCTGGATGAATAAACTTACACCCGGCGGAGCAGGGTGGGGAGGAGCTTCAGGGATATCAATTATTTCGCAGACTCTGCGCCAAACGAATCCGCAGCTTAGTCCTGATGGCACTGGTGGATGTTATCTTGTTTGGGTCAACGGATCGTTGCCTGCCTCGATCTGGGCTACCCGAGTCTCAGGCGGCGGAAGCGTTCTTTGGGGAACATCGGGAAATCAAGTTTTTCAAGGGGGCTCGGGAACAACCGATGCTTCGAGGAATCCGAATATTTCACTTGATGGAAATCAGCTTTGCATTTCATGGGAACAGTATAACAGTCTCAATACGAATAAAGGATGGAATATCCTTGCTAATCGTATTAAGAATGACGGTAGTTTAGTTTGGGGAACGAGTACTGTCGCGGCTGAAATTTCAACAGATTGGTCAGGTGATCAGATCAATTCTCTCGTATTCAGTGATGACTCTTTGGGTTCGAGTAATGATGCCGGATTACTCGTTGTCTATGAAGATTATTCCGGAACCCATGATATTGTGATGACGCGCCTTCTTTCCGATGGAAATGCTCTCAAGCCTGCATTCCCGAATCAATTGTTTTCCGTTTGCCGACAAAACAACGACCAAACTTTTGCGAAAGCTCTCAAGACAGGAAGCGGCGAGTTGCTTATTGTTTGGAATGATACTCGCTCTAATGCAAGCAGTTCCACCTATTCTTCTATCTATGCTCAGCGATGCGATAAAACTCTGAAGCGGTTTATCGGACCTTCGCCTTCAACATCGTCATGGGGAGTTCCGGTCAGTAATCGGGCGGGTTCCAATGCTGATGAAGTTGTCCTTGTTCCTCGAACGAATGGCGGTATAGCAGTTTGGCGCGATAATCGAAATGGTAATAATGATATTTATGCTCAGTTGATCTTCAGGGATGGATCGCTGCCGATAGAACTTTCAAATTTTTCGCTAACAGCAAAAGGCGGTAAAGTGCTGTTGAATTGGGAAACGGCAAGCGAAAAAGATAATGCGGGTTTTGAAGTGGAACGACGTTTGATAAGCGATCCCAATGCTTCAAATAAATTTGAAGTGGTTGGAAGTTATCTTTTGAATACTTCGCTTGCAGGAGCAGGGTTTTCAAATACACCAAGAGATTATTCGTATCTCGATAATCCTGCGAAGTCTGGTGTCTATGAATACCGCTTAGCAGATTATTCACTTGACGGAGAACGAGTAACTCATGAATCTAAAACAATAACAGTGTCTTCCATTTCAAACGGGGAAGAGTTTTCAGTGAAACAAAATATCCCGAATCCATTTAATGACAGAACAATTATTCCAATCACCCTTTCGCAGCCTGCAGTTGTAGAATGCACGGTGACGGATATTCTTGGTAGAGCAATCGGAGAGCAATTCCACTCAGCTATGGAAAGTGGTGCTCACTCTATCATTCTTAATTCTTCATCCTTTGGCAAGGCTCATGCTTCCGGAGTATATTATTATTCCATCACGATGCGTGATCCACAAACAGGGTCTGTTCTCTGGCAAATGCCAAAAGTAATAATGTTGACAAAGATCAGCAATTAAATTTATTTTCCTAATGATTGCGTAACCTTCGCCGCTGCATCTTTCAAGCCATGCGCGACAAGAAAATTCATTCCACTTTGCTCTAAGATCTTCCCTGCTTCGATTTCAAGGGTCGGTGCTTCCCACAGTGGTTCTGCTACCACTTATCGCGCGAAGCAGTTTATTGCCCGCTTGAACTGAAAATGACGGGGACTGGTTCGAAACGCCTGAATGAAAAATCATTTCTGAGCCTATCGATTGCGGTCCCCAAATACCCTGAACAACAAAAAATCGCCGAGTGCCTGAGTTCGGTGGACGAGCTGATCGCGACGCAAACGCGGAAGGTGGACGCGCTCAAGGTCTATAAGAAAGGGCTAATGCAGCAGCTTTTTCCGTGGAAAGGGGA
>JANYLL010000382.1 GCA_025357895.1 Ignavibacteriota bacterium | reverse complement strand
GGGATAAAGTAAAGAGTGAGAAAAAATTAGGGCGCAAGATTACAAAAAAGGCTGCACTACAACCCATAAGGTCATTCATTCAAATTGTTCATCACTACCGAGACGCCTACCTGGTAACCCCTGAAGCACCACATGACCATGTGGCAATTTTTGATGAGGCACAAAGAGCATGGAATAAGGAGAAAACTATAGATTTCATGCGTCGAAAGAAGAATCAACATGATTTTCATTTTTCAGAGCCAGAATTTCTCATCTCATGCCTGAACCGGCATAATGATTGGGCGGTAGTCGTTTGCTTAGTTGGAGGTGGTCAAGAAATTAATACGGGAGAAGCTGGAATTTCTGAGTGGTTAAGTGCGATTGAAAACACGTTTCCTGACTGGCATGTTTATATTTCTCCTAACCTTACTGATTCTGAATATGCAGCGGGTAAAGCCATCAAAAGGCTTGAGGAAAAATCTGTTGTAAATTTTAATCCGGATTTGCATCTTGGAGTCTCAATGCGTTCTTTCCGGTCCGAGAATCTATCATATCTAATAAAAAAAATGTTAGACCTGGATGTTAAAGAAGCTAAAGAGACTTTTAGTAAAATTCAAAATAAATATCCAATAGCTTTGACTAGAGACTTGTTAAAGGCAAAGTTGTGGCTTAAAGAGAAAGCGCGTGGTAGCGAGAGGTACGGTATGGTGGTCTCATCTCAAGCACAACGATTAAAACCTTTTGCAATTGATGTCAAGACACCAATCCGACCAGTTAATTGGTTCCTTAATGGTAAAGATGATGTTCGGTCTTCTTTTTATCTTGAAGATGTTGCTACCGAATTTCATGTCCAAGGTCTTGAACTTGATTGGTCATGCGTTACATGGGATGGTGACCTAAGATATTCGGATGAAGGTTGGAATACTTTTGAATTCAGAGGAAACAAATGGCAGAGGATAAAAAAGTTGGAACGCAAGCAATATTTGATTAATGCATATCGCGTTTTATTGACCAGAGCAAGACAAGGAATGATAATTGTAGTTCCCGAAGGAAATTCAGAGGATCATACTAGGAAATCAGAATACTATGATGTTACTTTTAATTATTTGAAAGAAATAGGACTTCATCTTATTTAATATCTAAACTTTCGATATATATTTATCCTTTGCAGGATGGGCTTTCTATGTATGCTTTTTTTGAGTGCTTGCTTTTTGGTATAGGTGCTCTTCCGTCACGAATATATTCTCGAGGGAATTCTTTCATACCTTCCATTTGTGAAGAAAAAAATATTTCTTCAATGTGACTTATAGTCAACAATGGATTTTAAGAAAAAGTAGGATCTAATTTGTTAGAAAAAGTCAACGGACTATCAGTCACGATTGGTGTTCTCTTTATTCCTTTTCTCACCCCACTTTTTTCGTATATTACTATCGTAATAATAGGCACCTATTGCCGGAATAGAGTGGGGAGAGGTGAAGAGATTGAAGCTTGAAATGGAATAAGGTTTCTGAGGCTGCCCAGATGAGCGTCTGTAAGTTATTGAAAACAAAGAATATCGTTGTGCACACACATTGCGAAGCTTGAAGTCCGAGCAAGCATGAAATAGGAATATTCGAGAATAAATCCTGAATATTATTTATTCGGAAGATTTACAATAGTAGGATAATATGAAGATCGGTATTTCATATTTTAATAGTTTCGGGAAAAACTATACTGCCGACCCATTTATATCCGCCCTTTTTCTTCGAGCAATTTTTGCAATAAGTCAATCTGTTTATTCTGCATTTCGACGAGTGCCGTCCATTGCTCTTCGCGGAGACCATCCATTTTGCGGTGAAGTTCTAATATCTCAAGTTCAGCTTTGAGATTGACTTCATAATCATGCGTTGCTTCCATCCTGTCTTTGGCTGCCTGACGGTTCTGCGACATCATGATGACGGGTGCCTGCAATGCTGCAAGCATGGATAGAAAAAGATTGAGCAGAATATATGGATAAGGATCGAAGATCTGGGGTTGGGTTAAAATAAAAGTATTTATTGCGATCCAAAAAATGAGTATGCTGAGAAATAGAAGAATGAACGTCCACGATCCGCCGAATGAGGCTACCTTATCGGCAATGCGCTGCCCGAAAGTCATCTGATCAGTAAAAACCTTGTTCGTGTTTTTGCTGATTTTCACTCCTTCGAGAATTGTCTTAACGACGTTCTGTTCAATATTGCCAAGCTGCTCGAAACTTTTGCGAAAAAACCTAATGGATATATCTGTAGTGTTTTTTAGGATGGATGCCATAATGTTCTAATAATGAATAAGTAAAATGCAAAGATATGGATCAAATGATAACGAAAAGAAAAAACTAAATAATAAAAAAAAGCCGCACGAGGCGGCTTTTTAGATTCGATATTTTTTTTATTTTCCTTTTGCCAGATCCCAGCCTCGGACTACTACATTATTCGAGGTTTTGAAGGATACTGTGCCGGTGATTCCATCGGTATCCATATCGACAACAACAACTCCGAGTTTTGTATAAAGAAGCGGAGATGATTTATCCAATTCTTTCGTGATTATAAAGGGCTTATGCATACGTATACCAGATGCCTGTCCCGTCGCAACATCACGTGGCGCTTTGATCTCATAGGATACTTCCACTTTGGATACGACAACTTCTGAAACAGAGGGAGCACTTGCTTGGCGATCTGTGCTTTTGGTTATGACAACTTCGGAAACAGAAGGAGTACTTCCTTCACGATCTGCGCTGCCGCCAGTCGGAGAACTAATGCCTCTGCCTACACCGAATTGCTGTGCATTCGATCCGGTAGGCTTACTGATAAGTGACCAGGAATAGGTGTATTTTCCGGCTGACATTGGGGGGGTAGTGAAATGGCCATTTTCATCAACTGTAACTTCAGTGGTCTTGCCCTCACTATTTGTCCAGGTGATCTTTTGGAATGGCATAGATACAGCAAAAGTTTTCGAAGAGAAAGTAAATGCAACGAGAGCAAAAAGGCTCATCGTGAGAATGCGAAATGATGTTTTCATAAGAGTATAAATGATTAAAATAAAAGTAATACCCTATTAACGTAATCAATGTGTGCTTTGTGACAAATGAAAGCGAATTCATGGAGAGATGGTTCGGAAGGGGGGATTTGGATCGATATAAATATAAAACCGCCTCATTTGAGACGGTTTTATATTATAATTAAATGATCTGATCATTTAGTCCAATCGTCTGCTGCCATTGTCTTGCCGTTTTGATCTTTCATTTCGATCTTTCCGGTAATTCCGTCACAATCTTCATCGAGTGTGATCGAGCCGAGTTTCTTGTTGACAGTCGGTAACAGTCTTTCCGAATCGCTCACTTTGAAATTTGCCGGTTTATGCATACGTCTGCCGGTTGATTGTCCGCTCTGTGGATCTCGTGGTGTTAAAATTTCATACGAAAAGGCTATCTCCGAAACCGAAGGAGCGCTTGACTCTCTATCTCCTACAGCGCCAATCGGCGAACTGATGCCGCGAGCGCTGCCGCCCGGAGTGGCGCTTACATTAAGGGTTGCAGATTTTGCACCGCTTCGATCCCAGAAAAATTGTACCTTTACCCTTCCGGCTTTAAGCGGGGGAGTCTTGAACGAGCCGTCTTTATTTACGTCAACGGTGATGACAGTTCCGTTTTCAAACTCGATCTTCAGGTATGTAAAAGATGTTGCGAAAGTCTTCGATGCGAAAGTGATTGCTGCGAGAGCGAAAAGGCTCACTGCTAAAGTGCGGATGCTGGATGATGTTTTCATAAGAGTATAAATGATTAGAATTAAAGTAATACCCTATTAACGTGATGACTATGCTTTGTGACAAATGAAAGCGAATTCATGGAGAGATGGTTCGGAGAACGAAGCGTGTGCTATAAAAGAGGAGGAAAAGAGCAAATTTGTGCACTAATATAAAAAAACCTATGCCGTAACAGCATAGGTTTCTTGCTTACCGAGAGGTGTAGATTAATTCTCGATTGTCGTAACGGTTACTTCTTTCTCAGGCTTTTCTTCAACTGTCGTTTTCTTTTCAGTCTGGACTTCTTTGGTCTTCACTGAGTCGCCGTCTGAAGAATAGCTGCTTTTTGTTTCAGTTGTTTTTACTGTTTCGTCGTTCATATTCGTAAGTATATATTAAGTTAAAAATATTGGTGTGAGGGAATGATACAAAAATACGAAGTTGGATGGGTAAACCAGTTACGGAAATATAGGAATTTAGTTATGAGATTGACAGATACTATTTTTAATCACCGCCATGAGCAATAAAAATGATCTCAATAATTACGAAGATCACAAAAATTATCCCCGCAAAATAAAGCCGATGCACTCGTGATGGAAGAAAGATCGCAATGCCAGATGCGATAAGTGCGCCGAGAGTGATCTTGAACATGGGTTATTTTTCAAAAATAAGTTTTCTGGTAATTACTTGAGTTCTGCACATCAGCCTTACAAAATATGATCCTTCACCAAGACCCGATGCCTCAAAATGAAAATCATGAACACCATCTATATGTTCATCATTCGCAATGATCGCTTTGCGATTGCCGAGCAGATCATATATTTCAAGAGTAAACGGTTCTGAGTTTGGAGTTGTGACAATGAATGTCGTCGCTTTAGAAAATGGATTCGGAGAGATCGTGAAAGAAATATCAGGACTTATACTATTTCTCACATCACTTTTCGGAGCAGCAGGAAGGATGATCGTAAAATTATTTGAGTAGATCGAATCAACTCCTTTATACCGAATGTGCGTTTTTATCGTTGCTGGAAATGAATGCGCAGTGTCGGTTGCTGCAAGTGCCGAGGCGAATGTAAAGTTAAGCTGCTTCTTTCTTGTAAAAGGCTTCGAAGTATATTCGCTTAGCGCATTGCTATTCGAATCAACCGTAAAATTTATCTTCGCACTTGGATCAACAACTAATTGCCAGCTATCAAAAAGCACTTTATCGGCGATGTTGCTATAGAAATAGAATGGCTCGATCTTCGATTTATATTTATTTGCCTGAGTATCGAGGGGAAGAATGATGGATGTATCTTTGATTTTTATTGCGACGATGGAGTCGATTCCTTTGGCAGTGAATACGCGATACACGGAGTCTCTGAAGCTCCAAATATTATGACCGGTAGCACCACATGACCAAATTGAAAAAAAAACCGTACTATCTATATGAACGCTTTGAGATTTACAAACCAATGAAACGAAAAGTGTATCTCTATCATGTCCATACGACTGTGTATCAGGAATTCGTTTGATTCCGGTTTTTATTATGTATGAAAAGTCATTGTCTGAATGTCGAACAAACCATAAATCTCCAGACCCACAATATTCCTCAGGTGGCTGTGTTGGCCATTGAATATATTTTCCAATCATTTCCGTATCCCCAACCATCACTTCCGGAATCTGGCAATATGCTGAACCTGCGAAGAGGAGCGCAATGATGACGACGAGTAGCTTGCTTTTCATAGTGAGTATTAGAATTTATACAAACTTACGGAATATCTGCGGGGAATACAAGGGGAAAATCTATGACCTATTAATACATTTCATCATGTGTTCCAATATCAGAAAATAGAGCATGCCCCTCCACAGTAAATTCGAATAAAATTCTAATATTCTTCGTTACGGTGAAGCTCCTGTAGCCTGAAAGTTTCCCCTTAAGTTTATGAGTGCGTAGAGTTGGATCGTAAGGGTTATTGCGAAAAACTTCTATTTTATCCGTCACTATTTTATCAAGTTCGGGATTGGAACTCAATATTTTGTTGAGGGCTCGTACAAATGCAGTACCAAAAATAATTTTTGTCACGCTTCCTCTATAGAACGCATTAATTTTTCGACATTATCATACGCCTTAAGTTTTCCATTTTCCCAATCTTTCCTCGCCTGCTGAGCGTTCTCCAGCATTTCTGTTCTTCGTTGTTCTATTGCATAATGTCGCACAAGTACAGCAATCTCCTCAAGTTCTTCAGAAGGTCTGCCTTGTAACTCATCAACTAATTGATCAAAAGTTATACTCATAATTAATATAAAACTTTAACGACCAATAAGGTTCATCCTCATACGTCAATACGCCTATACGCCTATACGTCATCTCCCTCTTGCACTAAAAAACCGCTGATTATGTTCTACACGTCTCTAAACCAGAATTATGCCGACGAAAACGAAAAATACTATCGCCGACACCATGAAAACCGCATCTACGAATGGAAAAGATATTCCATACGTCCACCATACGCTGACATCCGCTGATCTTGAGCAGGAATACGCATTTCCTGTAGTTCCAGCGTCGCTCGATCCGATTCCGGACGGAGCAGTTCTTGTTGGTCCGAGATCCGATGGCTCGCAATCGTTTCGCGGAACTGCAGCACAAGCCGGAGTTTCGAAGGAGACACTTATTGAATGGTATAAGTTGATTCAGCTCGGCAGAATTTGCGACGATGCTGCTGCGAATTATCTGAAGAAGGCAATGGGCTGGAGCTATCATGCTCCATGTGCAGGACATGAGGGAATTCAGGCAGCGCTCGGAATTTCATTTCGCCAGAAAAAAGATTATCTTTTTCCATATTATCGCGATCTGATGACGTGCCTTGCCGCAGGTATAACGGTCGAAGAAATTGTGCTCAATGGTTTATCGAAAGAAACCGATATTGCCGGCGGCGGAAGGCACATGTCGAATCACTTTGCAAAAATGTCGATCGGGATTCAGAATGGCTCGTCACTAACTAATAATCATTCACAACACGTAACAGGTTGTGCGCGGGCGATAAAATATTACGGCAAAGATTCAGTTGCAATTTTTTCCGGCGGAGAGTCGGGATGCTCCGAAGGTTTTTTCTACGAAGCGTTGAATGGCGCAACGAAAGAAAAAGTACCTGCAATTTTTGTCATTCAAAATAATAAATACGGAATTGCCGTCCCTGTTTTTGATCAGACGGCAAACGGCAGAGTAGCCGATAATTTCCGAGGCTTTGCAAATTTGCTGATCACCTATTGCGATGGCACTGATATTTTAGATTCCTATCGTGCAATGCAGGAAGCGTATGCATGGGTGCAATCCGGCAAAGGCGCAGCGATGGTTCATGCCGATTGCGTGAGAATGCGTTCGCATTCAAATTCCGATAAAGATAGTCTTTACCGCTCACCCTTAGAAATTGCAAATGCTGATAAGCGCGATCCCGTTAAGCAATTCCGCGAATGGTTGATCTGCGAAAATATCCTGACGCAAAAACAGATCGATGAGATCCACGAGCAGAACACGAAAGATTTTTATGTTTCTGCCGAAAAAGCAGAAGCTGCTGCGCCTGCAAACCCACTAACAGTAACCGAATTCACGCAAGCACCGCTTGATATTGCGCGCCTGTACCCTCATGTTTTCGAAGACGATGATGTCGATATAAATTTTCATCCTTATGACGTTCCGAAATCGAAAGACGAAGGATTGAAATTTATTGATGCCATCAATCATACATTAAAAGAAGAATTTCGCTTGAACCCCAATACATTTATCTGGGGACAGGATATGGCGAATAAAGAAAAGGGCGGAGTCTTTAATGTTTCAAAAGGAATGCAGCAGGAATTCGGTCCGAAGCGTGTATTCAATGCGCCGATCGCCGAAGATTTTATTGTCGGCACTGCCGATGGATTTTGCCGCGTTGATCAGGAAAATATTTGGGTTGTTGTCGAAGGCGCAGAGTTCGCCGATTACTTTTGGCCTGCAATGGAATCCTTCATCGAACTGACGCATGAATACTGGCGCACGAAAGGGCAGTACCTTCCGAATATCGTGATCCGCATTGCTTCCGGCGGATATATCCAAGGCGGTTTATATCACTCGCAAAATCTCGAAGGGACATTCACCACAATTCCGGGCGTGCGAATCGTTGTTCCGTCTTTTGCCGATGACGCGCAAGGTATGCTTCGTACTGCAATGCGTACGCGCGGCTTAACACTGTATCTTGAACCGAAAGCATTATATAATGCTCCGCAGGCAAAAACATTCTCACTCCGCGATAATGAACTCATCCCTTTCGGCAAAGCAAAACTTCGCAGAGCAGGCGATACGATCTCTATTATCACGTATGGCAATACCATTCATCACTCCCTTGCCGCCGCAAAAGAATTAGCTGTTGAAGGAATAGAATGCGATGTCCTCGATCTTCGTTCGCTCTATCCACTCGATACAGAAGCGATCATGGCAACTGTTGCAAAAACAGGAAGGGCACTTGTTGTGCATGAAGATAAAATAACCGGAGGTTTCGGCGGCGAGATCGCAGCGCTCATAACTGAGCAGGCTTTTAAAAATCTCGATGCACCCGTAATGCGCGTCGGTTCACTCTTCCAACCCGTAGGTTTTGCAAAGCAGCTTGAAGATGTGATCCTTCCCAATGCAGCGAAGATCGCAGAGGCTGCAAGGAAATTGGCAGCGTGGTAAATATCTGAAGCAGGATTTGTGGGGATTTTGGGATTTACGGGATTGTGAGAAGTGTGTCATTGTGAGTGAAGCATTCTTCTGCAGCCACAAGAGCAGAGCGTAACGAAGGATTCCCCGTTAATCATGTCGCATTGAATGAAGATTTATGCTTCAATCGACTCAAAGAAATCAGTAAAACTTTGTAATGAAAACATATTCGGATTAATTCACCCTCGTATCAGCCGTCATTTTCTTTATATCATCCCTGAGTTTTGCGGCTTTTTCGTAGTCCTCGCTTTTGATCGCACTATCGAGATCAACTTCAAGCTGTTCGAGTTTAGTGAGTTTGCGGGGAGGTTCTTTAGGGACTTGCTGCGAGGCTAAATCTTCTTCTTCATCAAGTTCATCACCTTCTTCGAGATTATCGTCGTCTTCAGGAATAAACCCTGCCTCTTTCATAACTGATTCGGATACAAAAATTGGTGCAGCATACCGAACTGCAATAGCAATAGCGTCACTGGGACGCGAATCAATTTCCTGATCGTCGCTGAGCGTTATCGTTGCAAAGAAAATGCCGTCTTTAAGTTCAGCAATGCAGGCTTCTGAAACTCTGGTATTAAGTGCTTCAAGCATGTTCTTCACAAGATCGTGCGTCAGTGGTCGTGGAGGAGTAATACCTTCCATCTCAAGAGCAATAGCTTGAGCTTCGAAGCCGCCGATAATGATTGGGATGCGGCGCGAACCGCCGGATTCTTTGAGTACAAGCGCATAGGCTCCGTTCGATGCCGGACTTGTGGAGATGCCTAAAATTTCTACTTGTATCTTTTCCATGGGTAGTCGTTAGTCTTTAGTCGTTAGCATAAATCCTGACTTAGACAATTTTAATGTTTTACTTTCTTTACTTCTTCTGTCAAAAGCGGCAATATTTCAAAAGCATCGCCCACGATCCCATAATCGCAGACTCCGAAGATCGGAGCGTTTGCATCCTTATTAATAGCAACAATAGTTTTAGAGCTTGACATTCCCGCAAGATGCTGAATTGCTCCGCTTACTCCGATAGCTACGTAAAGATTTGGGGAAACGGTTTTGCCTGTCTGACCTACTTGCTCCGAATGAGATCTCCATCCTGCATCAACGACAGCGCGCGAAGCGCCTATTGCAGCACCAAAAGCTGAGGCAAGATTTTCAATCAATCCCCAGTTCTCAGGTCCTTTCATGCCGCGTCCGGCAGTAACAATAATATCCGCTTCGGCAACGTCAAGTTTACCTTGGGAAAGAACAAGTTCTTTCGTCTGTTCGGCAAAATCTTTCTCGTCGAAAACTACAGTTAAGTTTTCTACAGAAGCATCGCCCGAAAGTTCTTTGGAAGCTTTCCAGAGATTTGGGCGAGTAGAATATACTTTTTTGGGAGTTGTAACCTCGATAGTAACATTCGCCTTCCCTGCATAGACAGGATGAATAGCAAGTATCTTGCCACCCTCAATACTAAACGAAGTCACATCCGGCACATATCCGGCTTCAAGCCTCACTGCAACTCTTGGTGCCAGATCTTTACCGCGTCCTGTTGCCGGAATTATGACTACATCAGCATTCGCTGCTTTGGCCGCTTCTGCAACAGCTTTGCCTGCAGCGCGGGACGAGTAGTGCGTGAAACGGGATTCTTCGATACTATAGATCTTCGAGACACCGGATTTTTTTACTGCATCTGTAATACTCAATGAAGCATTTGCTGTAACGATGACTGCGGAAATATTTTCTGCTCCGATAGCCTTTGCAGCTTCAATGGCTTCAAACGATGGCTTGCGAATAGCTCCGTTGCGCTCTTCGAAATAAACTAAAATATTCATTCGTAATTCGTAATTTCTAATTCGTAATTCTTTAGATCACTTTCGCATCTTCATGAAGCATCTTCACGAGTTCTGCTGCAGCACCCTGTGCATTGCCATCGCCTTTGATGATCTTGCCCATGCGCTTTTTCTCAGGTTTATCCATTTTGATAGCAAGCGTCCGTGCAGTACTTGCTGTCCCTGCAATTTCTTCGATCGGTTTTGATTTTGCCTTCATGATATTCGGAAGCGATGGATATCGGGGATCGTTCAAACCCTTCTGTGCAGAAATGATGCACGGCATTGTCAGCGAAATCATTTCCTTGCCTCCTTCAACTTCTTTTTCAGTAGTTACATTCATGCCATCTATTACGAGGCCTGTTACTACCGTTGCAGCAGGAAGATCAAGAAGTTCTGAAAGCATCGGTGCGACTTCCATTCCGTCAAAATCAATGGATTGTTTTCCTAGAAGAATAATATCTGGGCTAAGCGGTTTGATAGCATTTGCAAGCATCTCGGCAACTGAAAAGGAATCGGATTTTTCACCTTTGACGAGAATTCCTTTATCCGCTCCCATAGCAAGAGCCTGACGAATGGCTTCTTTTGCAGCGTCGCTACCGACAGAAATAGCGATCACTTCGCCGGTATTTTTTTCTCTGAGCTTTAGAGCTTCTTCGACAGCAAATTCATCATACGGATTAAGAATAAATTTTACTCCGGCAGGATCAATATTTTTTCCGTCACTGGCAACATTTATTTTTGTAGTCGTATCGGGTACGTGGCTGACGCAGACAATAATTTTCATTCGTATTTTTTCTCGCAGTAATTATACTATTTATGGGCGGACTTAAACACATAGCATCAATTCAA
>JANYLL010000374.1 GCA_025357895.1 Ignavibacteriota bacterium | reverse complement strand
CCATGAGCAGATCCAGGTGAATCTATATATTTTTTTTCCCATTCTTGCTGACCATCTGAATGAAACTTAGCAAGAAAAATTCCTAATTCCGTTACTTTGCCACTATCTTGTTCGATATATTCCCCGGTTACATATACATTATTTAAATGATCAGTTTTGACCGCCCAACCTAAGTCTGTGCTATCATTACCAACTGTTTTGGCCCATTGAAGTCTACCATCGTACGAATATTTTGCAAAGTAAATCTTGTTATAGCCGTTTATTTCTTTGCCATCAAATTTAGCCTTGCCACTAAATCTACCAGTTACATAAACATTGTTTGAATCATCAATGCAAATGCCGCCGTCAGCATTAAAACCATTGCCTAATATTAACTTTGCCCAACCTTTTGTCTGTTGAGCTTCAGCAATTAACGGAGTAATTACTTGAACTATTAGAAAGTATGAGAAAAAATATTTTGAAAAATTTCGCATGTATTCTGAACATCCTGTGGTATAAAAGAATGCACACAAACAAGGTCAAAATCCCATCACCATTTCGCATCCGGATATGCCCTCGGCAGATACTGCATCTCTGCTAAAATAAATCCGAGATTTTCAGTATGGATGCCTATTCTTCCGCCGGTTTGCATATAGCCTTCGGCGGGATGAGTGAGCGTTGCAGTTTTAATGGCATCACTTATTTTCGTAAGCCATTTATCATGAAGTTCACGAGTATCAATTACAATTGCATCATTGATCAGAATTGTCTCGACTTCATCGATCTCAAATAGCTCACCGGTGAACATCCAAAGATCGTTGATCGCCTTTTGCATACGGGCATGGCTTTCATCTGTTCCGTCACCGAGACGCTGCAGCCAATCATAGGCGTGACGCCAATGATATTTTACTTCTTTCAGACATTTTGTAGCAAGCGAAGCAAGCATTTCGTCCTTGCTTTTTGAAAGCTCTTCGAAAAGCAAAAGTTCAAAAGCAGAATTAAAAATTTGTCGAGCGATGGTCATTGCGAAATCACCGTTCGGTTGCTCAAGAAGAAGTACGTTCAGGAACTGACGCTCTGCTCTTTTAAAAACCAGATCATCTTCGGTTCTTGCTTTGCTTTCAATTTCGGCAGCATATTTTAATAATGCCTGTGCTCTGCCGATAAGATCGAGTGCGATGTTCGTGAGCGCAAGATCTTCTTCTAAGATCGGTGCATAGCTCGACCATTCCGAAAGTCTGTGACCGAGGATCAGAGAATTATCGCCGAGACGGAGTGTGTATTTAAAAAGCGCCTCTTGTTTTGTCATGCTTAAATTCCTACTGCTCCTTCTGGCATAATATAAAATGTAGGATGACGATAAATTTTATCGTTTGCCGGATCGAAGAGCATATCGCTGTCATTCGGATTACTTGCTACTACAGAATTTGAAGGCACGACCCAAATACTTGTGCCTTCGTTGCGGCGGGTATAGAGATCACGTGCATTGGTCAGCGCCATTTCCTTATCAGGTGCATGCACGCTTCCGGCATGTTTATGCGGAATACCGGAATTTGCCTGCACGAAGACTTCCCACAAGGGCCATTGAGTATCTTTTATATCTGCCATACTATTTAAATAAAATTTTCTTCTGCGGTAGGCGCAGGCTTTAGCCTGCGAACAGGTTACATGTTACCAGAGTCACGCGGGCTAAAGCCACGTGCCTACCAATGTTCGCATTTTTCTATGCAGCTTTCTTTGCGCGTTTTGCAGCATATACGGATGCCGCTTCACGAACCCATGCACCATCTTTATGTGCTTTGAGATGATGAGCAATGCGCTGCTTATTGCATGGTCCGTCGCCTTTGACGACGCGGTCGAACTCCGCCCAATCTATTTCGCCGAAATCATAATGCCCGCGCTCATCATTCCATTGTAATTTCGGATCAGGAATAGTAAGTCCGATAACATCTGCTTGCTTAGCTGTCTTATCAATAAATCTTTGGCGGAGATCATCGTTCGAATCGCGCTTGATCTTCCAACGGATTGCCTTGCCTGTATTTGGCGAGTTCGAATCATGCGGTCCAAACATCATCAGTGACGGCCACCACCAGCGATTCAGTGCATCCTGTGCCATCTCTCGCTGTTCTGCTGTTCCGCGCGCCATGTGTGTCATGATCTCATAACCCTGACGCTGATGAAAGCTCTCTTCTTTACAAATGCGTATCATTGCACGGGAATAGGGTCCGTAAGAAGTTCGCTGCAAGGATATCTGATTCACAATAGCTGCGCCATCAACAAGCCACCCTATAGTGCCCATATCTGCCCAGGTGACAGCAGGATAATTGAAAATAGTTGAATATTTTGCCTTGCCCGTTTGAAGTTGCTCGACGAGTTCTTCTCGCGAAATGCCAAGCGTTTCCGTAGCACTATAAAGATAAAGACCATGTCCTGCTTCATCCTGTACTTTGGCAAGCAGGATAAGTTTGGCGCGCAGGCTTGGAGCGCGTGTTATCCAATTACCTTCAGGCTGCATACCGATGATCTCGGAATGCCCGTGCTGAGAGATTTGGCGGATCAGATGCTTGCGGTAATCCTCCGGCATCCAATCGCGCGGCTCGACCTTTTTATCGGCATTGATGATCTTTTCGAAACCCTCAAGATTTTTTTGTTCATTCATAGGAAGTGTAACAAAATTTCAGGAGTTTTATTTCTACTTATAAATCCTATAAGACCTGTAGGTCATATAAGTCATAGAAGACTACATCGCCTGATCATAGCTTACCACTAAGTTATCAGTTAGCGGCAAACTTTGGCAGGTAAGAATATAACCCGAAGCAACATCAGCAGGACTTAGCGCAAAATTTACTTTCATGTGTACTTTACCTCCTAATAACTTTGCACGGCAAGTTGAGCAAGATCCATTCTGGCAGGAATAGGGTGCATCCAAACCTATTCGTTTGGCAGCAAAAAGTACAGCTTCATCAAACAGCATTATTGTGTTGTATTCATCGCCATCCATGATGATGGTAAGATTTGCATCCTTTGCTATTTTCGGAACATCTGTTGGAGTAAGAGCAGAGGCAGTAACAGGGGCAGAAAAATATTCTATATGAATTCGAGTCTCATTTATTTTAACCTCTTTTAGCGCAGCGACAACATTATCCATCATCGGTCCGGGCCCGCAGATGAAGAATTCATTATCAAGATTTAAGCCAACAAAATTTTCAATAAGAGCAAGATTTTTCTCCTTTGTCATAATGCCCTGCTGAAGGTAGGGGTGATTTTTGGGAGGAGTATTGAGAATATGCACGACCTTTAATCTTCCTTCAGATCTAAATTCAAGATCAGTGATCGTATCCTTAAAAATGATTGAAGCATCATCGTTATTTCCGTAAAGAAGGACGATCGTGCTCTTTGGTTCAGCCTCAAGCACGGCTTTCATTATTGACATCATCGGAGTGATGCCGCTGCCACCTGCAAAGAGAACGTAATTCTTTTTATGCATTGGGTCGAGTTCCGAATAGAAGCTTCCCATCGGAGTCATGACATCAATAATATCTCCGGGCTTTACAACGTCATTAATATAATTCGAAACCTTACCACCTTTTACTTTCTTGATCGCAACTTCAAGTTTATCGTTTTCGAACGGGCTGGAGCAAATGGAATAGGAACGGCGGATTTCTTCTCCTTCAATCATAAATCGCAGCGTTAGATATTGCCCTTGTTTATAGCTGTACTCTTCTTCTAAATTTGCAGGCACATCAAATCCAAGCAACACTGCTTCCGGCGTTTCTCGGAGAATCTCTCTGACTTTTAGTGAATGGAATTTTGACACAATTTTCGATTATCTTGAAATTTGAGCCTATTAAACAATAAGTTGGCGAAAATGTCGCAGGCAAGGAAAATAGGTAGTGGCTCAATTTGAAGTGTCATTCTGAGTGGAGCACATTCGCGTTGCTCAGTGTAAACTCCGCGTAACGAAGAATCTGAGCTTTCAGAAATCCTAAATCTCAGATTCTTCACTTCGCTCAGAATGAAAAAATTAAAGGTTTTTTAAATTAAGCCACTACCAAAAAATAGAAGTAAGTATAGTCGTGAACTGTTTTTCTTTGTTCCTCTTTAAAAGAATACACTGATGGGGAGATTGCGTTTTTCGTGTGCCCTCGGAGAATTAGATTTCGATTACCTGCCGTTTTCCTTGATTTCGTATTATAAAATCGAATCCCATTTAGGGGCTATGGATATCTGTCGTTAGCCTCTTTTTACGCTTTGAAGGAGAAAAACCTCGATTTTTGAAAATTCCTGTCACTGCAAAACTGAGTGTGAGACTGAAACAAACCCTTATTTGTTGAGTCATTACTACAAGAAGGTAGGTGCGCTATAAAGAGCTTAAACTCTTCCCCTACCTGTAATTATCCAATATGTATCGGTTTAACATTTCCCAATGACCGGATTAGGCGATAAAGAGTTATGTGAGGCGCTGCGCAAGAGCGGGGAAAGTCGCGAACTTGCGTTCGCGGAGCTTTACCGCAGGTATGCCTCACGTATTTATCAGTACGCCCGCCGCATATTGAACCAGGATATGGAGGCCGAGGATATTTTACAGGAGACCTTCCTTAAGTTTTTAGCGATTCTGGAAAAAGGCGCGGAAATCGAAAATGTCCCGGCATATTTGCTCCGCATAGCGCGAAATCTTTCTTTCCGCTCCGAAAGCAAAAAGCAAGTGACAGTGCCGATCGAAGATTATCATGCGATCTTTAACGAAGTGCCAATGGAAGCAGAAGAGACATCAAAGGTATTGCAGATGTCGCTCGATTTGCTACCGAAGGAACAGAGGGAAGCTTTAGTATTACAAGTATATGGCGGATTATCATACAATGAGATCGCAGAAGTCATGGGAGTTCCGATGACGACGGTGCGGAATTGGATTGTGCGCGCAAAAGATAAGATGCGCAAGATCGTCGCCCCGTATTTTCATGGGAATGGTGAAGAAGAATCACAGGGATATTAAGTGAGAGGAAATAAATTATGTCAATGACAAATAATGCATATTCGGATCTGATTCACCTCTTCATAGACGGAGAGGCGACGGAGACCGAGCGCAACACACTTTTCGGAGCATTGAAGGATTCGCCTGAACTTCAGGAAGAATTCACTTCGGCTATGGAATTGAAGAAAGCTTTTGCTGCCGATATCATGCAGCTTCAGCCGCCAAGCTATCTGCAATCGCAGATCGCAGAGCGCGCCGGATTTATCGTCGCTGCAAGCGCATCGGTTGCAACAGCCCCTGCAGTGGTAAACTCACTTTCGACAAGTATCTCATCGGCTCTCAGCACGGCCGCTCCTATTGCCACGACAGCAGTTTCCAAAGGGCTCATCGCACTTGCCATCGGAACGTCAGTCGGGATTCTCTCTACGATCGGAGTAATTAAACTTACTTCGAATGATAGCTCGAAAGTTATAGCTCCGGCAGTATCGCAGAATATGGTTCGTCCGATGCAGACAGCTCCATCGCTTGAAGTTCTGATTAAACCTGAGATTCAATCGGTTCCTGAAGCAACTTTTGCAAATGCGAAGGCGAATACTAGTGCGCCGAATAACTTTATACTTCGCTCCGCAGCGCCCCTTGCATCAATGAATATTGCAAAAGCATCGTTGAATCAGAAGAGTAAAATTATCAGCGAAGCATCGAAAGATATAGAGAGTAATTCAGTTATTAATAAACCAACTCTATTACAAACAGAGGCGGTAACGGTAAATAATACTACAAGCAATGCTCCAATTGTAAATGAAAAGGGCACAGTTAACGAATCATTAAAACCAATCGGATTTGTTGATCCGCTTATTCCATCTCCGAAAGCAATTGGCAATAACGGATCGAATCGTGGACTGCCACATATTGAAGATATGCATGATATAGGTACGACAGGGATTGGCAGATTCTCTGCACGCCTAAGCGGTATTGCTACATCGAAATTATTTCAGGGAGCCAATACTTCTTTGCCGATCTGGAATAATTATGGAGCTGCCGTGAAATATGATCTCGATGTTTCAAATGCAGTCGGGCTTGAATACGGACATGAGACATTTCCTATCTATCTTTCGAATGGTAAAGGGGGATATGATAATTACCAATCAATAACATGGTGTGGAGCATCATTTAATTATTCTGCGATATATGTAGAACTATTAGGTGTTCATCCCGAATTCCGGATACTTGCTGCCGAAAGCAATGCAGGACTAATCGCGAAAATTTCCGGAGGTTTGGTGCTGCCACTTAATGCAAGATTTTCAATCTCGTCAAATCTTGAAGAGACCATGCTCTTTATTCAAAGTAACGGAACAAATATTACGGGCAATAAACTTGCTCTTACCGGATCATTGACATATCATTTTTAATTATTAATTACACATTTACCAATATGAAAAAAGCACTTTTATTTTCGAGCATTTTCAGCTTCGGATTGCTGATTTCTTCATGTAATGGAGTTTTTGGCGATCTTCTCGGAACCTCAGAAACAGGGGATGGTAGCGATTCAACATCTTGCCCTCATCATGGCAGACATCATAAGGGGAATGACCATGATGCAGATGATACGACAATAGTTAAAGATACAAGCTTTAGTAACCATATCATTTTACAAAAGCATTAAATAGTCGTGATAAAACTACTACATAAGCGGTTTCCGCTTGTATTTTTTTTCTTATTCGGCGCTGCGATCAGTTCATGCCAGAACGCTTCGTTCATCAATCCCGTCGAGTCAGTTCCGGTATCGGATTTGTGGTATACCGGTGAAGGGATGAAAGATATAAGCGGAGCAGTTCACGACGATCATGGTGGTGGGCATAATCCACTAAAAGGTCAGGTTATAGCGGCATGGGAGATGCCAAACGATCCATCAAGATCGCTCTATGTCTATGGCATCGGTACGTTATCCGGATATCAAGATTATACTTTTACTATCCATCTTCGTGATACGCTGCCGAAATTCATTCTTCGGAATGCTGACACCACCAATGCGATTGCTGCCGGACATATTTTTCTGGTAGATAATTTAGGAATTAAGAATGGTGATACGCTCAGACAAGATTGTAATTGGGATAGCCTTCAAGTTGTCGGAAGTATGAATGAGATGGCTGTTCTATTTATTAAAGGGAGACCGATTCTTCTTGGTAAAAATTTTATGGGAAGTTCACAGGGATTTAACATGTTTTTTGCTACAAGGATAGACCAAAATCAGGCAGTTAAAGATTTTGTCCCTATATTTAATTCCAAAGACATCGAAATTCGTGTAGATGATAGTGGGGGTGATTGTAAAAAGAAAACTCCCTATTGGCTTCAATAATTTTATATTATTAATTTTCGGTTCTCCAGATACACGAAGGAAGAAATACCAAAAAAAAGAGAGACCGGATGGAAATCCGGTCTTTTTTATTATGGAAGTACAATGTATTTTCCATATTGCCGCTCTTCACTAAGTTCTGAGAGGGAAATAATTTCGTAGAAATAGCATCCACTTTGAGCAGGTGAAAAATCGAGTTGGAAAATTCCGGATGACATCTGTGTATTCTCAATGAGCACTCCTGCTTTTTTTCCGAGAACCGAATAAATATTAATGGTTATTTTACAAGGCTTATCGGAAAATAATTTCATTGCGGCATGAGCACCGAGACGGATGGGATTTGCAGAAAGCTCTGAGCGAAAGCCGCTTATAAGGTTTCGCGAAGAGACAGCTAAGGTATTGGTGAACTGGATACTATCTAAAAACCATCCGTCACTTCCCGAGCTATGGGTACGAAGCCTGAAACGGAGGTTGGCATCCTTACCCATGAGATATTTCAATCCGAGAATTTCATGAACCGACTTGCTATCAGTAAGAGAATTTTTCCAATCTGCCGGACGATCCGTTTTATCATACACCGCGATAGGGAAATAATCTACGCCGTCATTGGTCGAAACTTCAACTATGGCTGAATCACCTGGTGCTACAAGAGCAATATGAATAAATTCAATCGTACGCGCATCGGTACTGATCGTTACCGGAGGCAATACAAACCATGAATCTATTTCTTTTTGATACTGAACATCGGGAAGGGAATCGTTGATGAATACTGCCGGAAGTTTTCCTCCTGCACGAGTCGTATCCCACGCAAATGGTGAAAACACATTTTTGCTTCCTTCAAAATTTTCAGTGTATGAAGTAAGCGCCTTCCCCGAATATAACCATTTGGCGGGCGAAAGAACGGAAAGCGTTGTATCGTTATCACCCTGCTTTGTCGAAGCAATAAGTTGAATTCGGTAATAGCCGTCGGGAAGTAAATTATAGAACGTATAATTTTTTTGTTTTCCGCGCGAATCGTCGCCAACCAGGAAGCTATCGACAACGCCGCCATTAACAAGAAAATAAATTTTATTTAATTTCTGAACATCCGTTCCGGATACATTTTTATCTGGTACACGAAAAAATATTTCAAGTGAATTTGGAAGCGCCTTAGCAGATATGATGGTAGGTGGAAGCGATTCTTTATTTGCGCGAGGAGTAAAATTAACAGTTTGAGTTACTGATGTATCGCCCTCAGGAGTAACGACCTGGAGCGTATAGGTATAATTAGTATTCTTGAGTGCTGTTATATCATTATAGCTTCGCGCCGTCTTCGGAAGATCAGTTTGTAATCCACCGTCCAGACGCTTCAGGTGGAATATATAATCGCTTACCACTGCGCCGAATGTCGTAACAGGTGTATGCTCCCAATGAAGAGCAGGTAAATGTGAAATACTGTCTTCAATAGCAATAAAATTTTTTGCAGCTAACGGCGCATAAGGACGGACGATCGATGTATAAATATCTTGGTCGTAGCCAACACGGGAATCAGTCCAGGCAGGATACCAAAGTTTATTATGTCCTGCTATTGCTAAATAATCTCCGAAAAAGAATGGGTCGAACCCTGAATGACTAACCTTTACATCAGACGAATTTCCGGAAATTCTTTCCGGAGTAAAGTTTTGTCCTCCGTCCTTTGAGAAATACATATAAAGGTCAGTCAGAACATTCGAAGTATCGGAACGGCTGTCATAGCAGGCGACGCCGACATCACCGGTGATATCATCAACTGCGATCCACGGAAAAAATTTATCGGTTGCAATTGGTGAGGAGTCGTTTTCAATTATTCTAGGTACCGACCAGTCATTTCCACTATTATCACTTGATGTAATATAAATATGATGGCGACTCCCTATGCCCATTGCTGCCCATGTTATATATATTCTTCCGTGATGAGCCGAAGAATAATCGACTGCAATCGAAGGAAAGCTATTAACGCGCAATCCTCCTTTAATCGTTGGGTGCGCAGCAGGGTCGCCTGCAGGAAGAATCGGTCCAAGTTCAGAATAATTCGATATTGTTTTATCGAGCGGAAATGTTTTTCCTCCGTCGAATGATTCTGCAAAATGAATTTCGCGGAATGCTGGATCAATATTTTCATAGGTGACATACACATTTCCGTCAATACCAACGACAGGAATGGGCGATTGAAAATTTCCTTTTGCAGTCAGATAAGACGGCTGAGACCACGTTGTCCCTCCGTCGGATGAAAACGAAAGTCTGATGCGATTTATATTTACGCCAGAATATTCTATCCAGCTTAGATAGATTCTATCTCTAAAGAGACTTCCGGCGTTTTTATCAACAGCAATAAAATATTTATCTGCTAATAGTACTGAGGAATGATCAGTAGTTGAATCGAGAATAACTCTGACGGGATCGCTCCAATTGGAACCTCCATTTGCAGAAGTGAAGCAGACTATATCATTGATCGGATGGGTATCCGATGTACCGCGTCCATACGAATAAAAGGCTTTGCCCAAAGAGTTAAAAGTTACCGATGGATCTGTAGCATACGCTGCGAATATCCAATTCGAAGGCATTTGAGCCGAACTCCACGACCTTCCTCCGTCAAAAGATTCGAAATGGAATAGTGCTGAAAAACTTCGGTAATCATTTGCGCCGATAATAATATTATTTGGATTCGTCGGATTGATCGCGATCGAGGTTTCATCCTGATCTGCTGAAAGATAATTCGAAACATTGATGTTCGGGAAATCCGGTGCAGCATTCGTAATGCTTTGAGGTGTAGGGGTTGAAAAAGGACGGATGCGATGTAATGTGGGTTTCGGGCGGTCATAATCTCTTTGCTCAGTTACCACTTCATGCAAAAAGACACAGGAACGCTGCGCATAGCTTTTAGCAGCGCCGAGCGTAACAAGA
>JANYLL010000315.1 GCA_025357895.1 Ignavibacteriota bacterium | reverse complement strand
TTCTTCTCAATATCAGAGCGGCGCAGCAATGACCGGACACGTGCAGCAACTTCTTCAAAAAGAAATGGCTTTGTGAGATAATCATCGGCACCGGCATCCAATCCTTCGATCTTTTCGCCAACTTCAGATTTTGCAGTCAGGCAAAGAATAGGCACGATGCGGCCTGCGGCGCGTAATGCTTTGATCACTTCGATACCGGATTTTTTCGGCATCATCACATCGGTGATGATAAGGTCGTAGGATTCAGCAAGAGCGTGTGACAAACCTTCTTCTCCGTCGAAGGCAACATCGACCGTGTACTTCTCTTCCTTTAAGCCTTGCTCTAAAAAGCGGGCTACTTTTTTTTCATCTTCGATTACAAGGATTCGCATCGGGTAAAGACGATTAGTGAAAATATACTATACGCTCACCTTTAGTGAGGTTTCGTATCTATATTCAACATTCAGGAAGAAGTCGTCGTTCTAAAGAAGTTAATCAATACCAAACTCTAAACGGGCTGTGATAGATGCGGTTTTATTTTTCGAACTCGTATTAAAATTACCCCCATATGAATATTCCTCATTCGAATTCTGTCCGCTGATCTGGAAGATGCCCATCGCAGCATTGCGCAATGATCCTAACGAACCTCCGGCATTTTTTGCAATACGATCGGCACGATTCTTTGCATCGGCAGTTGCGGCAGAGAGCATTTCAAGTTTTAATTGAGCAAGATTAGTATAATAATATCGCGGCTCGCTTGAATTGAATTCAATTCCGTTATTAATAAGCTCTGTTACTTCACGCGACATGGTCTCGATCTTATCAACATCTTTGGATTCTATATTCACACTTTGCGTCAACGTGTAACCATCAAAGATACTACTTGCAACTTGTCCATTCTTATCGTATGTATTTTTATATTCCTTATTGATATTCACCGAACTGAAAACGATCTCCTTTTGACTCACACCTTTTGAAATAAGATATTTTTGGATCGCATCGGCATCGCGTTTAAGAGCAGCAAAGGCCTCCTGCATAGACATCATTCTCCGGGAAAACGAACCGCTCCAGACGATAAGATCAGAAACGAAATTCTTTTCCGCAAGGCCGGTGACCTTGATCGTCTCAGCCATATAATGCGTTTTGCGCCAGGCGCTTGAAAGCATCCAGGCTGCAACACAGATGGCAATTGCGAAGATGATAGCACTCAGCCAACTATGACTGATTCGATTATAGATACTGGTTGATTCGTTTGTGGTATTCATGAATTCAAAAATACGACATTAATTTAATTTTGAAGGAAAAAGTGAAATGCGTTCTTTAGTGGGGCGGACTTTAGTCCGTCCGCCAAAAAAAATGAGAATACTGACGGACTAAAGTCCGTCCCACTAGACACAAGATGCATACAACTTCCTAAACCTCTCCGCGCTCCATAAACACACATCCCACAGATCGGCAACAGGTTTATTCTCAAATGGAGTAGTATGCATATAACTCGGCGGACCGTATTCCGGAGTGATGGTCAATTCAGCTTCGCCTCTCATAAAATGTTCAGCAATGATCATCTTCCACCATGATTCGAATTTTGTAAGATGCGCCGCCCATTCCGGCGCTCTTGGATCAGATACTTGCGGACCATTTTCATAACCAACTCTGCAGTGAATATGTATCGCACGTTTTGCGGCAAGTTCTATTGCCTCGGCATGGTCTTCGAGCATAGATTCAGTTACACAGCACCAATGGCTGAGATCAGCATTTAATTGTAGCTCCGGTAATTCTCGTATCAAAGTCATTGCATTCATCGGTGAAAAAAGAGGACGCCGGCGATGTGTTTCATGAGCAATGGGAATTCCGAATTCCTTTTCAACCTGCAATCCACCTTCGAAAAATTTCATCTGTTCAGAAAAACTCCAAAGATCGCGACCTGCATGAGCAATGATCTTCTTCGGCTCAAATGTAGAGGCAAGAGAAACTAGTTGCCGAAAATTTTCGAGATGATTTATTCCTTCAGTATAAATAAGGGGAATATATTCCAAATTATTTCCTCGAAGCAATGCCTTGAATTTTTTTGCATCGGAAATTTCGATCACTGCGCTCTCAACACCCTCATAACCTGCCTCAGCAATTTTGGCGAATTGCTCCTCCAAACTACCAGTCATTCCCCAAAGAGATTTATAGATTTTAAGATTCATTTTTGACCCCTCTGAACCCTATATAACCCATTATATATCAATGTTATACGTTTACACATTCCTCGGTTCTCCTCTTTTTTTAAGCTTTCAAATTGAAGCAAAACGCTTGATCCCACGTTCACTATTGCGTAATGGTGCCCATAATATTACTACCAATATACAAAGTTTTTGCGATAATTCAATAAATGGCAAAACTATAGAATTCGCGTTCGAATGAACGTGTAAAAAAGATGAAGGATTTATTCTTAAGCTGGGGCTAAAACCGGCGAAAGGAGGTAATCGATAACATCGGAGGCTGTATAGTTTCTGATGCCATTTGTGAGATAGTGCTTCAATCGCTTCAACGAATCACCTGCCGTGAGAAGCGGCTTTTCTATATAACCTGATGATTGTTCTTGCGCAAGACCGGCATTTGCCATAAGTGCATTACACAAACATTTTCGTCCTGTGGTGTCTTCGAGTTTGCCGCCTTTTCGCTCGTAATTACTAACAGGTTCTCCCGGACACCGGTAGCCGATCTCGCCATCCTCTTTCTTATAAGCCTGCCGCAATAATCCTATTTGGCATAATCTCGACCGTTCATCATAAACAGCTTTTTCTGATAGCGTGCCGGATAGCTGAACAACCTTGAACGGAAATCCCGTTGATGATGCAACAGGATCGGTAAAAACTTCGACCTTACCAGTGGCTAACTGCTCCAGAGTTCTATAACGAAGATCTTTTTCCAGTCCGGATTCTGCACAAAAGGCAAAGTCTGTTCCGACCTGAATCCCGGTAGCACCTACTGCCAATGCAGCATTTAATTTCTCCGGACTTGCGTAGTCACCGGCAAGCCAAAAAGGCAGCCCCATCTCTCTGATCTTATCGATATTCGCGGCGTCTCGCAGACCGTAGATCGGTTCACCGGATTGTGTAAGCTTCATCGCTCCGCGCGGCGGTGCATTGTGTCCCCCGGCTAAGTCATTCTCTATAACGAGACCATCAATGCAGCCGGAAGCCTTCTGGATAAGAACTTGAGCTAATACATCAGAAGAGACTATGGCAATGAATTTCGGACGTTGTAATTCAGGAAGCTTCTCTCCAAAAAGAAGCTTTGGATCGAGTACGATTCGAATATCTTCATCTGAAGCAGCATCTTCAACACGAAATTTGAGTGTTGCCGTCTCATGTTTAGCAAGTTTATCAAGTACTCCGGGGATTTCGCGCGGTATGCCTGCTCCCATGAGGACATAATCAACTCCGGCAAGCATTGCTCCGTAAAGCGATGCAAGGTTCGGCAACTGGACCTTTTCGAGGAGGTTTATGCCAACGACTCCTCTGTGACCTTCTTTGGCTAAGAAAACTTCGCAGAAATTTGCAGCGATAGTTAATTTGAGAAGATCGTCACTTGCCTGAAGAGTAAACATCGGCACTCCTCGGACTGCAGAACGACCGTTAGAACGGTGTACATTGAAATGCTTACCTAAAATATCCTCTGGTACTGAGGGAATAGGGAAATGCTTAAGTGCCCTGCGAAGATGACCACCTTCATCACCTTGCTGTAACCTTTGGGCGAAAACCAAATTTAATCCTGTACCAGATACAACTCCCAGATGCCCCTGCCTCGAAACGGCTTTAGCTAATTGCCATCCGGAGATAGCTACGCCCATTCCACCTTGTATTATTCGCGGCAAACTTGTTTTCTCCACCTTAACTAGCATGAGTTATATATATAATTAATTATCATTGAACTGGTGGGCTTCTCTCGAAGTCGACTGCTCAAACGGTATGGAGAGGATGAACGTTCAGGGCATCCGATCACAATATTTTCAAAATAACTGGTAACAAATCCCCTTCTCCCCGTACATTAATAGAGAGGGGAATACCACAATGAGGAAATGGAAAATTGCAGGTCTAATCGTATCCCAGATAGTGCTTAGTTATTTAGTCTTTATCGTATGCATAAAGCAGCCAAGAAGCAAATACCAACAGGTCGAAGAGGCCGTCGGTGCTCAACAGTGGAAATTACGTGCTGAGACATCGCGGCTTAATTCAATACTATTCAGATATGTTCAGCAGCCGACAACAGTAACTATAGAAGAAACCCGTAAAATGAGAAAACCTGATAAGGGCAATATTCTTCAATCGTTAAAAGTAGAGGACGTTGCTTTCTTGATGAATGTTGCAAGCGGGAAATGAGAACTTATAAAAATACTTTTAATCTGTCTCTGCCCCAACTCCGAAACATCATGGGAGATTTATTTTTTGTGATCTGGCGCGATCATAAAACATTCTAAGTGATTCCATTTCACCGGGTATCTCGCAATGCTGAATATCAATGACTTGATTTTCCTTGAATTTAATAATTTGAAAGCTGCGAAACTCATGCCACTTATGCCCTTTACGGATCTTATCCGTGAAATTGATCTTGAAGTTTTCATCGGGCATTTCCACAACTACTGAGGAATAGGTCATTACATCGAATACTTTTTTAGATTCAAGATGATTCAGTCGGTAAATATTAATAATATTCTTCTGACCTTGATAATTTCCTTCTGAGTAATGATATTCGCACTCATCAGCAATAAGCTGCGATGCCTCATCGAACCTGTTACTATCAAGCAATGCTGCAAATTCCTCGGCTAACTTCAGACTCATTCTTCCTCCTAAATTTTTAATTGAATGATGACTTCACTCAACAGGAAATGCAAAAGCTGCATTCCACATACTGCAGAACTGAAACTATTTTTTTAATATGCCGTTAACTCAGACATGATATTCAATGTAGATACATTGAATGTAGCTACATTAAGAACGGAATTAAATAGAAATTATATGGAAATCGGAGTCGATAGTTTTGCTGCGATGTTTACGGATAGAAGCCCGTCATTACATGATGCTGATGCCATGGCGCAGTTGCTGGATAGAATAGAATTCGCTGATCGCATGGGGCTTGATGTTTTTGGAATCGGAGAGCATCACCGAAAAGGTTTTCTCGATTCAGCTCCGACGCTGATTCTTGCTGCTGCTGCCGCACGTACAAAGCGTATCAGGCTGACAAGCGCCGTTACAGTTCTGAGCGCCGCCGATCCGGTACGGGTATTTCAAAACTTTGCAACATTAGATCTCATCTCCGGTGGCCGCGCTGAAATGGTAGTTGGCCGCGGTTCATCGATCGAAGCTTTTCCTCTCTTTGGATTTGACTTGAACGACTACGATGAACTCTTCGCCGAAAAACTTGATCTCCTGCTTAACATTCGTGCTAATGAATTCGTATCGTGGAAAGGAAATTTTCGTCCGACAATTAACAACTTGCCCATCTATCCCAGACCGTTGCAGAATCCCTTTCCTATCTGGTTAGGTGTTGGCGGCACACCTGAATCCTTTGTTCGTGCCGGAACGCTGGGCTTGCCGCTTATGGTCGCTATCATCGGCGGCGAAACACGTCACTTTCGTCCGTTAGTTGATCTCTACCGCGAAGCAGGAAAGCGAGCAGGATTTAAACCTGACGAGTTGAAAGTTGGGCTGCATTCGCTTGGCTATGTCGCTGATACTACTGAACAAGCAGTTGAAGAATTTTATCCGGGCTATGCTGCTGCAATGACAAAGGTTGGAAAAGAACGAGGTTGGCCGCCGGTGACAAAAAGCCGCTTCGATGCTCAGATAGGTGCCGAAGGCGCATTGATCGTTGGCAGTCCTGAAGATGTTGCGGAAAAAATTCTTCATCATGCCAAAACACTTGGCGGAATTTCACGGCTTACCTTTCAGATGGATAGCGCTGAAGTGCCGCATGAAAAATTAATGCATGCAATAGAATTGATCGGTACACGGTTAAAGCCTCTTATCCAATAACTCTTGACAATGGAAATTTCAATCACCAACAACAAAGAACGAAATCGTTTTGAAACTGAAGTAAACGGAGATCTGGCTTTCCTTGATTATGAATATTATCAGGGTGATCTGGCTCTCGTGCATACTTTTGTCCCCCCACAATTCAGGAATCAGGGCATCGCCTTTGCACTCGTTAAGTTTGCTTTAGAATTTGCCAAATCAGAAAATCTGAAAGTAATTGCAGGCTGTTCATCTGTGGTTATATTTGTAGAGCAATATCCTGAATACGAATCGTTATTAACTATAAACGACTAGAAATACTTTCTATTTATGGCAAAAGCTGAATTAAAAACCAAGAAAACAGAACAGAGCGTTGAAGATTTTTTGAAGTCCATCGAGCCTGAAGAAAAACGAACAGATAGCATTGCCATCGTGAAGATGATGCAAAAAGCGACAGGCGATAAACCGAAGATGTGGGGCACAAGCATTATTGGTTTCGGTAATACCGTGTTGAAATACGATAGCGGCAGAGAGCTTGATTGGTTTAAGATCGGATTCTCGCCGCGCAAAACCGATCTCACACTTTATGCAATCAAAAATTCAACCGATCAAACACTCCTGAAAAAACTCGGTAAATATAAAGAAGGCAAAGGATGCCTCTATATCAAGAAGCTCTCCAATGTCGATACTTCAGTCCTCAAAAAGATGATCGAGCAAAGCAGCGAAGGCTAAAGAGTAAAACTCCCCCCCATTTAAACTTTGATCTTATGTCTGTCGCACGCGGCACGAAGCCCCTGTAAGTCCTTTATTTTTCAATGTCATAACGGTAGTTATCGCCCTGACTCAGCAGAGCCTTTTGTAATTACCCCTAACCTTTTTAGAATCAATAGCTAATGAAAAGAAAGAGAACACCACCATTCCCTCCTATTTTATTCGTATCTTTGTGTGTGTACAAAAGATGGATTATAGCGGATGCCAGTTTCCCATCAAACGCTTGGGAATGGTTACTTATTATTGCGGCGATAGCCGAATTACTTTGGATTATTTGGTATGTCTATAATGAAAAAAAACCAGTAAAAGTAGATCTTGTTGCTGTAATACATTATGATACTTACAAGGTTATCAATAGACTTCAAATAAATGCCGCTTTTGGCGGCGGCGGCGGTCAAATGATTTCATTCTCAGAGGGCTTTATTTTTTTTCAGAGGGATTCTGATATTATGGCATATAAACATCGTTTTCCAAATGCTGTAATTCTCGATC
>JANYLL010000285.1 GCA_025357895.1 Ignavibacteriota bacterium | reverse complement strand
GGACTTACGCTGATCCTTGGTCCTGAAATAACCACTCCGACGCCTGTTAATGGAATTTTGATCAACTGATTGGGAGCATCGGAATTTGTTGTTATGATTATCGTATCAGCAAAGACACCTGCTTTTGTAGGAGTAAAAGTTACAGTTACTAACTTTGTCATTCCCGAATCCAGTGAGAATGCTCCGGCTCCAGAAGTAATTGCGAACGGGCTACCGGGACTTTGTACACTTCCTGTCAGCGTACGAAGCGAATCAGAAGTATTACGCATCGTGAAAGTCAATGTTTTTGTGTTCGGAAGGGTATCATTCCGGAAATTTAGGTTTCCCATTTGAATACCGCTCAACGCGATTTGTGGGAAAGTATCATTTTTTATACCATTGCCAAAGACTGTAACCTTGATCCTGTTATTTGGACTGTTTGCATTACTTGTAATAATGATCGAATCCTGCAAGAAATTAGCAACAGTATCCGGAGCAAAGCTTAGCGTGACGGAGTGCAATTTTCCAGTATCTAATGAAAATGCACCTCCTCCGGAAATAATAGAAAAGCGGGATGTCGCCGGTAAACTAACATTACCAGTCAAAGTCCGAATAGTATCACTCGTATTTTTTATAGTGAAGGTTGCAGTTTTGGTTTTCCCTACCGTCACGTTTCCAATATTAAGAAAGGTACCGAAACTGCCGGTTGTTACCGTTATTTTCGGAAATGTATCCGGTACAACTCCTGTGCCGTTTAATATATATCGTACGGGATTTGTCAATGTAATTGACGTATCTGCATTGTGCGCAACATATATTGTGTCGCGGAATGGACCTGCAGAGGTAGGTTGGAAGCGAATAGTAAGTGAATACGTTTGCCCTACATTTACGCCGAAACTCGTAGGACCAATAACTGAGTAATCAGTTCGAGATGGTCCTGAAACCGCGCAAACCAGCGTACCGGTAGAACTCGAATCGTTTTTTATCGTAATAGTCTGGTCTTTAAATTTCCCTATAGTAACATTTCCATAACCGGGAAAGAAACGAGAAGAAGGTGAAAAAGTCGCTTTTATACCTTGCCCATAAGACTCTGATATAAAAGAAAATAGCGAGAGTACTAAAAGTAAAATATATCGCATTTTCGAAGTGTAATAATGATGGAATGATTAAAAGGTACAACACAAGTATCCTATCTTGACACATCAGTTCTATATTTGTTTCAGGATAGTAGTGGCATTTCAGATATTGCATTGTACTTCATGAACAAGGCACAAATATAAGCCAAAATTTATTCTGAGAGAAATTTTTCTTGTTATTATTGTGAAAGTGCCTTCAAGGATGTGCAAGAAATAAAGAATGTATTTGAACGAAAGTGCTTTGGGAAGATGTTGATTTTTGACCCCATATTCTCTCCTAAGACACTTCCCCCTGTACTGTTTTATTATTTAATATACAACTATGAAAAGGCTATTGCATATCGTTTCCGTTTTAATTGTTTTATTTGGCACATCTGCATCTTTATTCGCGCAGGACAATGGGAATCAAATGGATGTAGGCAAGCATAAAGGTCATTATAAGCATCGTGGAAACAGAGGCTTGCATCGCGGACAAGTTGAGCGCCCTGTAAGGCTGCGCACTTCGCGATCAAGAGTCGGAGTAGTTAAGCACAAAACTACTACGGAAAGAACACAAACTTCTACCCAGGCACCGAAGTAAAGATAGATGAAGGATAATAAAGATACTCCCTAGAGAGGGAGTATCTTGCCATTAATATGTCGTTCGGAATTTCCTAGAGGAGATAGTTTATATGGAATTTACTCAGCCGATCAAAGAGCTAGCATTTAAAAGATCAAGTGGCAAATGCGAATGTCAGCGAACCACGCATGGGCACACCGGTCGTTGCAATACGAAACTTGGAATGAGCTGGTATGTTCATTCAAAGTCTTCTTTGCGGTCAAAAGATGACATTTCTCTTGCGAATTCCGAAGTTCTTTGCTCTTCCTGTCATGAAGCTAGGCAGCTTTTAGGCGTGTTCTAAGGGTTTGTTTAATTATTCTGCCACCTTTTATTTCTTTTTTTCGTTCGAATATTTATGAAATACCAAGTTGTGATCGAATCCCCGGAAGAGGCAATCGTCAAGACGAGCTACCTTAATAAGAATTTCAGTTATGTATTTTTAGGGATATCCTGCGATCCGCAGGAAAAACCCACAAAAAAGAAGAACGTTAACCGCAAATTTACCTTCACATCATCCGCTTTGCAGCCTCCATATGCTGTTGGAGACCCTCGCAGATTCAAAATAATCCGCCAGCAATATCACGGCGAAAGTGACATCAATGTCGTTATCGAAGCAACATCATTACAAGAAGCCTGCGATAAATTTGCTACTCCTTATAATGACGTTTTCGAAGTGATCGAATAGATCCTGATTCCAGTGGAACGGACTTCAGTCCGTGCGCCCGACTACTTGTAATCTTCTTTCAGTTCACAGTCAGCATCTTGCACTGACGGAAAATCCCATTACTATTTTCAACAGTTAGTTGATAGATATACGCTCCTGCTGAAAGAATTACTCCGTTCATGATTTTATTTATAGCAACGCTCTGCGTTCCTTCGCCCATCCGTTCGTTGACCGCTTCAACCATCTTTTTACCACTCACATCGAAAATTTCGATGAGAACATTTGATGGATTCGTTAGTGTAAATGGAATAGTTGTCATCGTTTCAAAAGGATTAGGATAATTTTGTTCTAGTTTGAACTGCCCCCCTGTTTCAGGTTCGACAATATTTTTTGAAGCAGCTATAGGAACAGTTAAAGTGCCGGTATAGCCGTTCGTTGAATCTCCACTGACATTGAGCAAGAGACTGGACAAATTCGAGCCGAATGCATTATCTGATGAATTTGGAGTATCTTTCTGTCCCCGATAATAAAGAGAAGTACTATATACGGCGGATGTAATAGTTTCAGGAAAGGCAACCTGACTTGCAACATTCCAAACGCCGCCTAAAAATATATCTAGATGTATATGCGTTGTTCTGCCGGGATACCAACCGGGATAAATCGTTTTAAATGTGACTTGCCCATAAGCATCGGTCATTTGAATGCCGCGCAAAAATGTTTTTCCGGTTTCGTCAATGTTACCTTGCTGATTCGGATATTCCGAATAATCTCCGGCTTTATCACAATGCCAGATGACGACATTTGCATTCGTTATCGGATTGCAGTTATCGTTCACATTCACAAGCGATAAGATCAGCGTGAACGGCACTCCGGTGATACCCTCGGTTATATCGCGGCGGTAAAATGTTGGATCGGGACTTAACGTCCTTCCATCACCAGCAGGCCAGGGAAATGGCCCTACCTCGACTGTCGGAATAAGTGCGCAGCCACTTTGTGAACCAAATACTGATGTAAGTGCTTTTTGAGTGGCTTTGGAATTCTTAAATGGAATGAGTGCGGCGACTCCAGCACGTCCGGCTGATTGTAATAGGAATCTTCTGTTCATGACCAATTTTCAAGTATAATAAATATTTATTGAATATTGACCCGGATGGGATTGATTTGTTTCAGAGTAGAGGGGTGGAACGATGTTACCGCACTATGGATTTACTATCCCTAAGGATACCTATCGTACTAATGGCAACCCGCAAAGCCATTTCTATTTAAAATATAGTCTCGAACCAAGATGAAAACCTTACTTAATCTATTCCTTGTATTATGCGCAAGTATCTTGTTTGCTTCATGTAAAACAAACAGCCCGACTGGAACTGTGAATGATTCCGGAACGCCAACAAAAGTAAGCGGAAGAATTTCGATGGCAGTAACGCTGAGCGGATCGCGGACATATTCCACCGAAACGAAGACAGAAGAGGGGACTGCAAATTTTGTTTATGATCTTTCTGGCATTACAGTTGATGAAGCCGGAGGAGATCGCAGCGCAAATTGGAATGATGCAGGATTCGGCGGAACGGCAAATCAGGTATCAGTGCATACGAATTCTTATAATTATATTTGTGATGCTGTTAAAGACAGGATTGTAACTGATAAAGAAACCACAACACAAACATTCTCCAGTGCTTCAGCCGGATTGCAAATTACTGGAATGGGATTGACCATCGCCGCAGACGGATCATATACTATTGGCATTGGTCCCTCAACAGCTGCCGCGGCTACAACTAAAACGGAAAAAGTCTATTCCGGCTATTGTACAAATCCACAGCCTGAAAGCAGTACCAATCAGTCGCCCATTCCATTCTCACAATATTTTCTTGCTTACGTCGCAGGTGGAATCAATAAGACATCAGGTAAGATCGACCCTGCGAACCCGAACAGTATTAAAGGCACATATCACGGAACGGATAATATCACCATGTTTTCTTACAATACGACAACAATCACTCTGGCTCTGGATTATACTATTACCTGGGATCTGACTCTGACAAAGTAGAGCGGACTTTACCCCCTCATCACAAATATTATTGAAAGGATCATTATGAAAACCTTGCTCACAATTCTCTTTACTCTAGTTGCGAGTATTTTCTTCGTTTCCTGCAAGACAACCAGTCCGATAGCACCTGAGGCAAATGAGAACGGAACGCCGACGGCCGAGGGTACGCCGAATGGCATACCCACGACTGCGTCGATCGATGCCTCCGGCGGATCACTTTTATCAACTGACGGCAGACTGGAAGTTATTATTCCGCAAGGAGCGTTGAAATCTACCCAGACTATTTCTATCCAGCCGGGGACTAACGAAGCTCCCCTAGGAGTGGGTGACGGATTTTCTCTTACGCCGAACGGCCTGAAATTCGACAAGCCAATCACACTGCGTTTTCATTTTGCTCCCGCTGATCTTGCAGGGACAGACGTAAATACACTCACTGTTGCCACTCAGAAGGATGATCACATCTGGTATGCGTTCAATAATATTACTCTTGATTCAGCGGCAGGTACTATCAGCATTATGACATCGCATTTTAGCTGGTATACTATTTTCGAATATTTTCATATCGTCCCGACTCAGGCAACCATTAAGGTAAATAATACTCAAGCACTTCGAGTGGATTTTGTTCCGATCGCACCAAAAGATAATGATGCAAGCGATGATCTTTCTCCGTTAAATTCACCCGATATTTATGCTAACGGTGATCAGGTGAGTTGGACAATTAACGGCAATTTGCAAGGTAATCAAAATGACGGCAAAGTGAGTCCTTTGAGTGCTTCTTCAAAAACAACATACACCGCACCTGCCGCGACGAAAAACATGAGCACAAATCCTGTCTCTGTTACGGCATTAATAAATTTTCCCGGGAATAATCAATTCTTCAAGACCCCAAAAAAACTCTACCTCATCTCCAATATTAAAGTATCCGATGACGGAATACAGGTATATAAAATAAATATGCATTTTTCGGGTACGAAAATGTCTGTCATGTCCGATTTTACTTTTGACTATACTCAAGACTGTTCTTTTACTGCAACCTTGCTTCCGAACGAGGATACCGTCCGTTACGGAGATATTGTAAACGGAGCGGGACAGATCGGGAACTGGAAAGAAAAGAATGTCAATTGTACTCATAAAGCAAACGATCAGGGCGACTTTATGCACATCAAAGGCTTCCTTCAGGATTTCGTTGGTCAATCTACAGGGCAGCAGACTCTCCGCATCTATCCTCATCCAATAACTTCGTTTACTACTTTTTCCTATACGACGGATTGCGGATCAGGCCCGAAAGCAACGAAGTCCACTACAAATGATTTGATCTATGCTCCGGAGAGTTTATTCATTCTTGACGGAACGACGCAAACAAAAACCGATCCTGTCTCCGGCAATATTCCCGGAGTTACCGTGACCTTCACGCTGACGCCGCAGTGATCACCTGCAACTTCTGATTCGGAACTGTGTTGATTCAGAATACATAATGCTTCATTAAAATATGAAATACATATTTTTTATCTTCTCCGCTATTGGGTGGCTATTGCTTCCTCCCTCAATAAGCTACGCTCAGATACAAATTGATTCAGTCCGTGTTGAAATGAAAGATATAGAGGTCCTTTATTGTTATCACAATAATGGCGGTGGCGGAGGTCCTAAATTTGCTGTAGATACTTGTTATAATACACTTCAAAATATTGCCTGGACAGCACCTATTTTTAACCAATCGAATACTTCGGATTCCTTCGCCCTTGATTTCTATGGTTTTCCCTTCGGCGGCCTAAAGAAGATCAGGTTGATTTATGATTCTTTGACGAATCAGCTGATTTCGTTTCAATATGATTATGTCTTTGCCTCACTTCAGGATGCTAATGATTCAGAGTCATTCCGCTTAACTAATACTGCCCTGATTTCCTTTGACAGTACTTTAGAAATCAATCTTGATCGGCAAGGCCTAGTTTCCCAAAATTTTACTTATCATAAAGTTCGTTTCGGAATGTATTCAGGGGGTGGGCGTATTCAGGAAACATATACATATTCAAGTACCATTACATCCAGCCATTTATCAATTGTTTTCTATAAGCATATTCCTGTTTCTTCTGTTAATTCTCAGTTAACTGAAGAGAACCGCATTCAGGTTTTTCCAAATCCATCATCCAAAACTCTCTCAGTAGTTTTAGTTGGCCCAAACAGTAAGACTAGTATCGACGTTTTTGACATACTTGGGGGAAAGCTTTTTTCCAATGAGTATATTAAATCTGATTCTCCTTGTGATGTTGATGTCTCCTCTCTCCCTTCAGGCATTTACTACCTTCGCGCCGGCAATCAAATGCAGAAGTTTGTGATTCATCGATGAACCATGATTCGTCTAATTCGTAATTAATTCCCATTGAACCTCCCGCCTCTATAAACGTTATATTCTGACTATATTTTATTAATTAATGTCAGAGATTCCAAAAAAAGAGTTAGCGAAGGCTTATGCGCCGCAGGATGTAGAGAAGAAATGGTATTCCGCATGGGAAGCGGGAGGGTTATTCTATGCCTACCGTCCCGACGAAGTACCGCAGGATCCTACCGGACGCCGCGCGAATGATAAGCCGCCCTTCGTCGTCTGTATGCCGCCGCCGAATGTGACGGGCATTTTGCACATGGGTCATGCCCTCAATAATACTATTCAGGATACCTATATCCGCTATCACCGGATGCTTGGTCACGAAGCACTTTGGCTGCCCGGCACCGATCATGCAGGAATTGCAACGCAGACAAAAGTTGAAAAAAAGCTACGCGAAGAAGGGAAGACGAGATATGATCTCGGACGTGAGAAATTTGTAGAAGAAGTCTGGAAGTGGAAGCATGAGCACTCGAATTTTATCGAAACGCAACTTCGCGCACTTGGCTGCGGTCCCGATTGGCGCCGCTTCACTTTCACGATGGATGAAAAATATGAGAAATCCGTTCTCGAAGCTTTCGTCCGCCTATATGAAAAAGGTCTTATCTATCGCGGTAAGCGAATTATTAATTGGTCGCCGCTTGCTCAGTCTGCGCTTAGCGATGAAGAAGTAATTCATAAAGAGACAAAAGGGAAACTGCATTTTTTCCGATATCCTCTCATTGATCGCAAATCCAACGAGCCTGAATTTATTATCATTGCAACAACACGCCCCGAAACGATGCTCGGCGACGTTGCAGTTGCTGTTAATCCAACAGATGAACGATATAAAAATTTAGTCGGAAGAAAATTAAAATTGCCTTTAATGAATCGCGAGATTCCGATCATTGTTGACGATTATGTTGATAAAGAGTTCGGAACGGGCTGTGTGAAGATCACTCCGGCGCATGATCCGAATGATTTTGAGATCGGCTTACGTCATGATCTGCCGCAGATAAATGTGATGGATACGAAAGCTCATATCAATGAGCATGGTGGAAAATATGTTGGGCTTGATCGTTACGTTGCACGCAAAAAAATTCTTGCTGATCTTGAAGAACTTGGTCTCATCGAGAAGATAGAAGATTATACAAATTCCGTCGGCTATTCCGAACGTGGCGGCGAAATGATCGAGCCGTTTCTCTCAGATCAGTGGTTCGTAAATATGAAGCCGCTTGCTGAACCTGCTCTGCAAGTTGTTGAAGACGGACTGATCCATTTTCATCCAGAGCGATGGATAAATACCTACCGTCATTGGATGACGAATATCCGCGACTGGTGTATCTCGCGCCAACTTTGGTGGGGGCAAAGAATCCCCGCATGGTATGGAGAAGCCGGAGAAATTTTCGTAGGGCGCGACGAAGCAGCAGCAAGAGCGAAAGCAGATGCAGCAGGTTACAAAGGTGCGCTCAGACAAGATGAAGATGTTGTTGATACATGGTTCTCATCATGGCTTTGGCCATTTGCTACATTCGGCTGGCCTGAAAATACAAAAGACTTGCAGACATTTTATCCGGGTGCATTGCTCTCAACAGGACCCGATATTATTTTCTTCTGGGTTGCGCGCATGATCATGGGTGGAATTGAATTCACGGAAGGAATGGAAATGGCAAATGGAATGCCGCGCGAAAAAATGGAAGATAGGATTCCATTCCGCGATGTGTATTTTCATAATATCATTCGCGATCAGCAAGGACGCAAGATGTCGAAGTCGCTGGGCAATTCGCCCGATCCTATCGATCTTGTAAATAAATACGGCACCGATGCAATTCGGTTTACACTTCTTTATCTCGCACCGCTCGGACAAGACGTGCGCTTCGGCGAAGAAAGCTGCGAGCAAGGCAGAAATTTTGCAAATAAAATTTATAATGCCACACGCTTTGTGATGATGAAGCGCGATGAGTACCGTTCTGTTCATCCTGAACCGAAGTTTGAGGAAAAGGATACGGAACTTGGAAATGTCATTGCGAGCGAAGCGAAGCAATCCCCTGAAAATGGCAGATCGCCTCAGGGGATTGCCGCGTCATCTTCTTCGAAGACTCCTCGCAATGACACAAAAACTACTTTCTCATTAAAACCGGCATCCACCCTTGCCGATAAATGGATACTCTCCCGAGCCAATCGCGCTGCGCGTGATGTTCGGAAAGCTTTTGATGGTTACCAGATCAACGAGGCAACGAAGATTCTCTATGATTTTATCTGGAAAGATTATTGTGACTGGTATCTGGAGATCGTAAAACTTCAGCCGGAATCAACGCCGCTTGCCGTGGAGATATTAGAAGGCATTTTGCGGATGATCCATCCTGTGATGCCATTTGTCACCGAAGAACTTTGGCATGGCTTGACAGGAAATCCCGATGAGATTCTCATTGGAAGAGACGATTACATCACCGCCGATGAAGGAAAGATTGATGATAAAGCGGAAGAAGAATTCGAATTCTTCCAAAAAATTATCGAGGCTGCACGGCTTCTAAGATCCAATGCTAAACTTGCTCCGAGCAAATC
>JANYLL010000275.1 GCA_025357895.1 Ignavibacteriota bacterium | reverse complement strand
TACTGTAAATACAATTATTTACTAAAAACCATGCCTCCCGGAGAATTCCTTCGGGAGGCATTTATTCAAAAGCGTACGAAACACTATTTATCAAAGCTTTTTTTCCCTTTTGCTCTCGTTGTAATGATGGCAACAACTTCTTACGCGCAAGCCGATAGTTCGAAAGCGCAAAAAGATAGTGTGAAAGTAGAGCAGTATATTATAAAGCCGAAGGATAGTATAAAGGCTCCTGTATCACTGCCAGAGACAAAATCAGGTTCTTTGGCATTTTTATTCACACTGAATGGTCTTAGTTCGTTTGGTATTAGTGGTTTCCCGATAGTGACGTTCGATATAAACGCAGGAGGTGAATCTCTTCGCAATGGAATAATAAATGCCGGCGGCGGAAAATGGTTTTTCTCGGACGGAATGGCTTTGCGAGGTTTATTTGGTTTCCGTGTAAATAGTAAAGGTGATTCCGATCCGACAAAACAGACTGATGGTTCGGGTAAAACGTCGTCAACAATATGGGGTATTTCTATAGGAGCGGAAATTCACTCCGACGCCGTCTATTCACTTTCCCCTTATATCGGAGGGCAGATAATTTTTGGCGGAGCAAGCATCGATAATCAAAAATTGGTGACCGGAAAAATAGTAGAAAATAAAGAAACCATATCATATTTTGGTGTAGGTCCGTTTCTGGGTTTTGATTGGTACTTTACCAGGGGAATTGCTATCGGAGGAGAATATTCGCTTGCTTATAGCAAGCAGTCATCAACAGTGACTTCGCCGGATGTCACAGGCACAGCGTCAACGAGAGATGATCCGACATCATCAATGATTATCATTAATAGTGTTAATGTTCATCTTGTTGTCCATTTTTAGGGATTCGTTCTCTCCTAAGATTGTTTTAAGCGCGTGAGAGAAACAGATATTTTAGTTCTCGGTTCAGGATCTGCAGGTCTTTTTTTTGCGCTGCAAATCGCAAAGCGCACGAAGTTAAAAATTCTCATTATCACAAAAAAAGAGCGTTCGGAATCCAATACGAATTACGCCCAGGGCGGAATTGCCAGTGTTATGAACTCCCTGGATTCCTATGATGCCCATATTCAAGACACTCTTATTGCCGGAGCAGGGCTTTGTCATGAAGATGCCGTTAGGATTCTGGTTGAAGAAGGGCCACTCCGCATTCAAGACCTTATGGATCTGGGAGCACAGTTCACGCGTGATAAATCAGGCAAACTCCATCTTGGGAAAGAGGGCGGGCATTCAGCACATCGCATTGTTCATACACGCGATTTGACAGGGAAGGAAATCGAGCGATCCCTTTTATCGGCAGTCGCAGAACATCCCCAGATCACTATGCTTGAAGATCATTATGCAGTTGAACTTCTGACAGATCATCAACGCATTGATCATCAGCGAAGGGCCAATGAACCCATCTCATGTTACGGTGCATATATTTTAGATGAGAAAAAAGGGCGGGTAGAAGTAGTTCGCGCCCGCAAAGGTGTTATGCTTGCTACGGGTGGAGCAGGACAAGTATATTTACATACGACAAATCCTTTGATAGCAACAGGCGACGGCATTGCAATGGGTTATCGTGCAGGAGCGGTAATTGCAAATTTAGAATTTATTCAATTCCATCCGACGTCACTTTATTCTGAAGGAGCAAAATCATTTCTAATTTCCGAAGCTGTTCGCGGCGCCGGAGGCATTTTGCGCAATCAGGCAGGTGAGAGGTTTATGACGGAGTATGACCCTGAGAGATTAGAACTTGCTCCGCGTGATATCGTTGCTCGTGCCATAGATGCAGAATTAAAACGTAGGGGAGAGCAGTACGTCCTCCTTGCTATTTCACATCTTTCTGCAGCAAAGATCAAAAAAGAATTTCCGAACATTTATGAGAAGTGTAAGCAGTTTGGAATTGATATTACGAAAGATCCGATCCCCGTTGTACCGGCTGCACATTATAGCTGCGGTGGAGTGGTTACCGATCTCCATGGAAGAACGAACGTAAAAAATCTTTATGCCTGTGGTGAAGTTACGATGACAGGCGTTCATGGTGCAAATAGATTAGCAAGCAATTCTCTGCTGGAATCACTTGTTTTCTCATTTCGCGCTGCCAACGATCTTATTGATTCATTGAAAAAAAATCCTAAAGAGGATGAGAAAATAAAGCTCGTCGAATGGGATGAATCCGGCACGGAAAATGCTGAAGAATGGGTCGTGATTGAGCATGACCGCCGCGAAGTGCAACAATTAATGTGGGATTATGTTGGTATTGTGCGCTCGACCTATCGCTTAAAACGCTCGGAACGAAGGCTGAAGTTAATTTCTGAAGAAATAGAAGCCTATTACCGAAAGACAAGAGTCACCGTTCCACTTCTTGAACTTCGCAATATCACTCTCGTAGCATTACTTATTGTTCGGTCGGCGTTGAAAAGAAAAGAGAGCAGAGGCTTGCATTATATGACCGATTACCCTGAACCGAAACCGGCGATGGCGAAAAAAGACACGATCTTACAAAAGAAAATTTAGAAAAGATGGCAACTCACACTCATCCGCATAAGCAGGTAAAAGATATTTTTACCAAGTCTGTATTAGATAAAATTGCAGCAACAATTGCGCATGTTGAAACCGGAACAAGTGCCGCAATTCGTGTTTGCATCCGCGAAGAGCGCGATCATGATGAGGCAGGTCTCTCTATCGAAGATATTGCAAAGAGAGAATTCATCAAACTTGAGATGGAAAAAACTACAGGCAGAAATGGTATCTTGCTCTTTATTCTTTTTGAAGAGCGCAAATTCTATGTCTATGGAGATGAAGGCATTCATACCCGGGTTCATCCTGAAACATGGACAGATGTCGCTACGACTTTAGGAGAGCATTTTAAACACGCTCACTACGAAGGCGGAATTCATGATGCCTTAAGAAAGATCTCATCACATGTCCATACATCTTTCGCACCAACCGGAAGTATCAGCGAACTCAGCAATGAAGTTGTCGTCAGATAATATGTTCTTAAAAAAATCACGGATCGCTTTGGCGCAATGCAGCGCAGTGCTTGGTGATGTTCAAAAAAATGTGAAGCATCATCTTGAACTTGCTTCCAAAGCGAAAGCAGAAGGTGCCGATGCAATTATCTTCCCGGAATTATCCCTGACAGGTTACACACTTCGCGATTTGAATAATGAAGTTGCTCTTGATCCATCAACATCTCCTTTCTTAAATGATCTTCGCAAACTGAGCAATGAAATTACCATTATCTGCGGCGGAGTAGAGCGAAGCAAAAGCGGAGGATTATATAATGCGGTTTTCATTTTCGAAGGGGGAGAGTGCAAGAATACTCAGCACAAAATTTATCTGCCGACGTATGGCATCTTCGAAGAAGAAAGATATTTTTTAGCGGGGAATTCGGTAAAGACATTTGATTCTTTCAGGCTTGGAAGAATAGGTGTCCTTGTCTGCGAAGACCTATGGCATCCATCGCTTCCGTATATGCTTGCATACCAGGGCGCGCAGCTTATTATTACTATTGCAGCGAGTCCGACAAAACTTAGTATTGGTAAAAATGCAATTGCAGAACTTCCGGCAAATTATTCGACTAACAACGAACATCATATAGCGTATGCCCGTCTCTTCAGTTCATATATCGCTTTCGTCAATCGTGTTGGAGTTGAAGATGGAGTAAATTTCTGGGGTGGGTCGGAAATTATTTCTCCATCAGGAGAAGTCATCAACCGCGCTTCATTTTTTGATGAGGATCTGGTATTTGTTGATATTGATCCGAATGCAGTTCTTCATGCACGGGAAAATTCGCGGCACATGCTTGATGAAAACTTGCTCCTGACACAGCAATTATTAGCTGAGACGATTACACTATCGAGGGAGGGCAGATAGTCAATGGTCGATGGTCGATGGTTAAGCCCAACTCGCTTCATATTTTTTTTTTCCATTTGTAGTATTGCAATCCCTCTTTTTGCACAAAAGGCGAGAATTGATTCGGCGAAAAATTCTGGATATAAAATTAGGGATTCATTTCCAGGTTTTCGCGATACTTTTCCTGATCATTTTACGAGCAATGATATAGAACACGAAGCTGACTTCAGAGAAATCCCAAGCATCATATCGCAAATCCCGGGTGTTTTCTCATACTCGCGGAGCGGACTTGGTTTTGGATATTCCTTCGCAAATATTTTAGGTTTTGATCAGCGCAGACAATCTATCTTTATTAATAATGTTCCCCAGAATGATCCGGAAGATCATAATGTGTATTGGTCGCTGATTCCCGATCTGTTGGCAAATGCATCTGAAATTCAATACACGAACGGAGCATCCTACCCATATTTTTCAATGGCTGGAGCGATCAATATCGAAACAGCATCGAATTTTAAGGAGTTTAATGTTTCTGCGGGGTATGGTGATTTTAATACATCAAAATTTGCCATCACATTAAACTCAGGACCTATTGACGATAAATATTATATCAGTGCAAGACTTTCACATCTTAAGAGCGAAGGATATAGAAATGCGTCGTCTATTGATGAAAAATCATATTGTGTTTCGCTCGAACGCCGTGATTCCAATTTCAAAGTGAGATTAAATTTTTATGGTGGATCTATTAATGATGGGTTGAATTATTACGGAATTTTTCCCGGAGCAAATAACGATCGTTCGAATTTTTCGGATCAGTTAGTAAGAAAAACAAATTGGTCGGAGTCTTTTATGTATGAACGCCGGACTCAGGAACATGAAGAATTTTTTCAGCCACACTATGAAGCAATAACTGCATGGGACATTACACCCAATATTACTTTCTATAATACATTTTTTTATATTCAGGGAGATGGTTTTAATGATTACGATGGTACGGCTCCATTCTTAAGCAAGTTTTCCAATAGTGAATACTATCGCCTTACTCCTACATATGGATTGCGCTATAATTTTGCAGGCATAACCGATTCTTCACTTGGCAATGAGTTGGCTCGCGGATATATCACAACTAAGCAATACGGTTGGCTGCCAAAAATG
>JANYLL010000209.1 GCA_025357895.1 Ignavibacteriota bacterium | reverse complement strand
GAGGCGTCGTTTTTGCTTGTTGGTGTATCCTATCTTTTCTTAACAGTTTCAGTATTGCTTTACTCTCTCAGGGCAATGATACGGTTGACGGCTTCCGAATTATCTGCTACTCGCTCCTATGTTGCTCAGTACGTCTTTTTTACACTCATTGTGACACTTACGGGGTGGCTTCTTTCTCCGAAGATATCTACAGTCTACCCGGATATTTATTGGGTTATAATTTCTCTTATATTGTGTGTGATAACCGTAATAATCTTTTCGCGTGATATTACGCTTTTAAAGACCGCGCAGAAAGGTCCCTCATTTTTTTATCGTATTCCCCGATCGGGATTGGCATTACTTTTTCTTTTAACAGGGTCTGGATTCATTCTGAGTCCGCTTATTGCAACGGATGAGTACGTAAATGACATTGAGATCGTAAAACAAAACCTTAAACAGAGTTCGCAAATAAACGATCTGAATTATTCGTCGTTTCTCGATCAAACATTCCTTACTCTTAGTGAAGTTGATGGTCACTCCTTTCTTTCGACATCTACTTCTTCAGATATTAAAAATATTGCCTTCAATATATGGCTTAATCATTTTTCAGAAGTGACAAATCGAAATGTCGTAATCGAAGTACAGGAACTGTTCGGAAAAACAATTTCTCATTTTGCCCAGAATGCATCGATAGGGGATGAAGCACGATTAAGAAAATTAAAAGACTCACTTCTTGGTGTGCTAATACAGCAAAAGAAAACAGTTGGCTCTGATGTAGAAACAGCAAAATATATTGTCGGATCACAGCAGTGTTTTACTGCAACATGTACCCCTGCTTCAATTGGTGTCGGCTTTCTTACACTTCCCGTATCGAATGAGCATAGCAATAGACATATTGATTCTCTTGCAGGAAAAGAAATCGTTGTCTCTATTTCCGTCTGGACTGATCTTTTTCCCCAGGCTATAGTTCACAGTTTATATGATATTGTTCGCAATCCAAATCTATCTTCCGACAAACTTACTTGGCAGGATCAGGATGTCTTTTATGCACAATATAAGGATGGGTTTTTACAAAATTCTAGTACATCTTTAGTGGAGCTTCCTTCGCATATCTCAGATGATATTTTAAATAAGGTGAAACTGAAGGATCATTTTGCTGCGGTTGGTCAAATTGATGGTCATCGTTCGTATACGATTTACCAGTCTGCAGGGGTACATGATACGGTCGGAACGAGAATTATTGCTGCAACAATTCTCATTCCAGGATTTGACTCCCTGTTTGAATTATCTCTCAGTTTGAATACGGTCAGTTTATTCATCGGTTTCTTTTTGATTTTTTTTGCATTAATGATTCGCTCATTGTTTTCGAAGGGAAAACGGGGAACACTTAAATTCAGGGACCGTATCTTCCTTATTGTTCTTACGATTGCTCTTGTTCCATTGATTATCGTTACGAATATTACACGATCACTACTTGTTGAACGCGAACAACGAATAGAACGTGAGCATTTACAGCGAGATGCGACCATTATTGCCGAACGATTACAGGCCTCTTTCTCTAAAGGTGATACGTCATCAATCGCAAATCTTAATGAGGTAATTGCAGATCTATCCCACACGATTGGCAGGGATATTTCATACTACAATTCCTCAGGTATTCTTACAGCAACAAATAGACCAGAGCTTTATGAATCGTCTTTGCTTCCTTTAGAGCTTTCATCGGAAACCATACGGGCAATACTTATTCATCAGAGGTCATTCTCCATTGAACCGTTGTCTTCGGCATCAGGTAGTTTTGATATCGGATATAAAGTTTTACAACGATCAGCAGGCGATGATTTGATCGGAATAGTTGGAGTAACATCATTTCTTGGAATGCAAATAATTGAGTCGAACATTGCACGAACGATTGAACTGATGTATGGTGCATTTGCTGCTTTAGGAATTATACTGTTATTAATAGGGGCATGGATTTCCGTGCGAGTTGCAGCTCCGATCCAACAACTTATTGCGGCTACAGAACGAGTTACTGAAGGGCAGTTGGAAACGATAGTTAATATTAAGCGCAAAGATGAAGTTGGAGAACTTGCGCAAGCCTTTAATCGTATGACGGGTGAACTTGAGCGGACGCGAGAAAATGTTGCCCAATCAGAGCGGGAAGGCGCCTGGAAGGAAATGGCTCGGCAAGTTGCACATGAAATAAAAAACCCTCTTACTCCTATGAAGCTTTCTGTTCAACATGTTGAGCATGCTTATGAAACAGGCGATACGAATTTCGGTTCTGTTTTTAAAAGAGTTATTCGTACACTCAGCGAACAGATCGATGTGCTTACGCGCATTGCAACAGAATTTTCACGCTTTGGTGAAATGCCCCGTCGAAAATATGGTTTTGTTTCATTGAAAAAAATCGTTGAAAGTGCTATGGCGCTCTACGATGCCGAACGTGTACGTATTCGTTTCGTTGTTGATATTCCAACTGATCTGCCGCCAATGTATGCCGATGATGAAGCATTCCGCCGAGCACTTGTCAATCTTATTCGCAATTCCTTGCAAGCAACAGAAGGATGGGGCATTATTCTTATAAGTGCCCGGGAAAAAAACGGCCTCATTCACATGAACATCACCGATACTGGCGGAGGCATGTCTTCGGAAACATTAAATAAAGCGTTCGACCCTAATTTTTCGACTAAAACAAGCGGAATGGGGTTAGGACTTGCCATCGTCAAAAAGATCATTACTGAAATGAGTGGTACTATCAGTGTTGAAAGCACAGAGGGGAACGGAACAACATTCCATATCGAATTGCCTGCAAGGGAATATCCTAACGAATAAATTATTAAAGCTGCTTGAATACAGTATCGCAAATTTCTTTTGTTAAAGTATCAACACTTTTTTTCTCAAAGATTCTTGCACCTGCTGCGTGAAAATGTCCGTTGCCGCCAAAATACCTTGATACTTCTGCCGCGGATTTATTTCCTTTAGATCGAAAACTGATTTTCCAACCTTCTTTTAATTCTAAAATAAAGATAGAGAATTCAACGGTCGAAACCTGAAGTGGAAATTGCACAAAGCCGTCTACTTCTTCTTCAGATGCTCCGGATTTTTTTAAATCTTGCTGCGTTATGACTTGTATTGCAAGTTTGTCATCAAAGAAAAACTTTAATGAGCTTAAGCATTTTCCGATAAGCAGAACCCGCGATGGCTTTGCAGAATTATACGTTTTATCATACGTGACGACCGGATCAGCACCAAGATCAATAAGATCAGCAGACATTCGTAATGTTTGCGAAGTAGTTCTCGGAAAGCGAAAGCTTCCCGTATCAGTCATGATACCAACATATAAAGCCTGTGCCGCTTTCTTACTAATTGTACCGCCTAATTCTTTTTGCGCAGCAGTAATTAGTCTATAGATCATCTCACCTGTTGAAGTCGCTTCGGTATCTATAAATCTCTTTGTTGTAAAATTCTTCGGATCAAGATGGTGATCAATAAGAATGGGATTCTTATGTGTAGAAAGAAACGGAGCTAATGATTTTGCACGCAGCGGATCGTTTGTATCTAATAAGAAAAATGCATCGGCATCGTTAATAATCTGCTTATGCTTTGACTCATCGAATACTTCGACGATAGGATTTTCTTTGTCAAGAAATAGATAATTATCAGGCGTATGGGAATGATTAAAAATACGTACTGATTTGCCGATAGAGGTCAGCCATTCTGCAAAACCGATCTCTGAGCCAAGTGCATCGCCATCTGGATTAATATGCGTTGTCAGGACAATATGCTGAAGTCC
>JANYLL010000203.1 GCA_025357895.1 Ignavibacteriota bacterium | reverse complement strand
ATTCCCAATGACAAATTTTACTTCATCTGATCTTTTTAAATACGGAATATTCGCAGTAAGATTCCGGCTCTGCATACCGGACATGTAGATATTAGCCGCGTCGATCCACGAGTGAAGTGCATTGTCGATCTAAAAACACCATCGTCCGGTATGCAGAGCCGGAATCTTACTGCGAATATTCCGTATTTAAAAAGATCAGATGAAGTAAAATTTGTCATTGGGAATCGCGAGGATTATCTCTGGTCTAAAGAACAGATCGAATTTTTTCGTCTGCATAATAAAGTCGGCACAATTCTGATGTCTCCGGTAAGCAGCAAGATATCACTGCCGGATCTTGCACAATGGATTTTGGAAGATAAACTTCCGGTGCGGTTTCAAGTGCAATTGCATAAGATAATTTGGCCGGAAGTAGCAAGAGGAGTATAAGAAAATTACGAATTATGAATTACGAATTACGAGGAGCATCCAGGAAAAACCGCGTCTCATATGTCTTATGCGTCTTACATGTCGTGTGCTTTTTTTGTATAACCAAAGTCTCTGCTCAGGAAAATTTCAAGATCACGAATTATTTTACTGAGCATTATCGTGATTTTACGATGATGAAGATAAGCATCGTACCGCCTGAAGGTTTTGTAAAAGATACCAGTGAAGGTGGATTCATAAATTGGAAATATAATACTGCGATCAGGGCTCAGGAAGTTCGAGAAGGTATAGGTATTGCGTCCGCAATGTTTTTGAAAAGCTTCGATAGCGTTACCCATAAAGATTCTCTTGGAATCATGCTCAATGAAACGTTTAATTTTAAAATTAATGGCTTCGATGCACATCTAATAAATCTTTCAGGTAGCATTGAAGGAGAGGAATATGTCCAATGGTTATTGTTCATCGGCGATGCTTCGGAAACATATATCATTCGCGGATATATTCCTGCTAAACGAAAGAAAATGTTAGAGCACCAAGTTCGCTCTTCCTTGCTCTCAGTTTTTTACGAATCGGCTCGAATACTTTTACCGCCTGGGGAGGATGGAACGACGACAAGTTCGGGTGCCTGCAGCTGCCATACGAAGAAATAATTTACCTTACTTTACCAACACCATGCCCAACACAAAACCTGAACTCCATATTTTCCCGAACCCGAATCCTGAACGCGATTACACGATCATCCATGTTAATCCGGAATTTACTTCCGTATGCCCAATGACGGGTTTGCCGGATTTTGGTACGATCACGATCGAATATGTACCTGATGAACTCTGCATTGAGCTTAAAGCGCTGAAATATTATTATCTATCGTTTCGCAATCGCGGCATCTTCTATGAAGCAGTGACAAATGAAATTTTAGATGACATGGTTACGGCTCTGAAGCCGCGCTCGCTTAGTATCCGCGGTGAATTCACTACTCGCGGAGGGTTGCATTCAATTATCGAGGTAGGATTTATCAAGGGATTTGATGCCATTCCGAAACAAAGTAAGCGAATTAAAGTAGTCCAATTAAAGAAATAAATGCTTACAAAGATTAGTAAAACATTCCGTTGGGAGATGGCGCACAGATTGCCTTTTCATGAAGGCGGTTGTAAAAATATTCATGGTCACTCCTATTCTATGACCGTTGAACTTCGTGGCGAACCGGATACCAATGGAATGGTGCTCGATTATTTTGATCTCGTCAATATTGTAGAACCTCATATAAAAGAGATCGATCATGCTTTTCTGTGTGATAATTCGGATACACTTGTAAAAGATTTTTTGAAAAGCTCAGCATTAAAAGCAGTGTATGTTGACTTTTCAACGACTGCCGAAAATATAGCGAGATGGTTCTTCGAGCGCTTATCAGATCATTTTATGATGATGAAAAATATTCAGGGGCTTCGGATCGCTGTTTCAGAGACAGAGCGCACCACTGCGGAGGTAGTGGGTGAGATCCGGATTTCTCCATTGAGCATTCCGATTCTTGAACATCAAACCCACTTGGTATAATGATCTCGGTTGTACTACTCTCCGGTGGAATGGATTCGACTCTGACGGCTGTAATAGCCCGGGCAGAATCTGATGACGTCGCTGCGATTCATTTCAATTATCGCCACCGAACGGAACACCGCGAACTCACTGCCTTTCATGCCGTGTGCGATAAACTTAGCATTAATAAACGTCTTGTTGTCGATGCCGAAGTGCTCCGAAATATCGGTGGTTCAAGTTTAACGGACGATAGTATTCCCGTATCTCAGGCAAATCTTACAGCGACGGATATTCCTTCATCGTATGTGCCGTTTCGCAACGGTACATTTCTTTCTATCGCTGCCGGTTGGGCAGAAGTCTTGCGTGCTGAACGCATTTATATCGGAGCAGTAGAAGAAGATTCGTCCGGTTATCCGGATTGCAGAAAAATATTTTTTGATGAATTCGAAAAAGTTATCGGCCTTGGTACAAAACCAGAGACTTCGATTCGTATTTTTACTCCGGTAATATCTTTAAAGAAATCGGAGATCGTGAAAAAATCACTGGAGTTGGGTGCTCCTCTGGAGTTAACGTGGTCATGCTATAAGTCTGAAGAGGAGGCATGCGGTGACTGTGATTCATGTGCTCTACGGCTTCGCGGCTTCGAACTTGCGGGAGCGATTGACCCCATTGCATACAAAAAACGCCCGAAGTATGCGTGAAGCAGCATCATATCAGCGATCTTATACTCTTATTAGTCCTATAGGTCTTAGAAGACCTGTAGGACGAATACGATGTATTCTCTTTTTTTTTATCATATTTTTTTTCGGCAACTCTGCATGGTCGCAAATTCCATCGGCCTCTGATTCAACAAAGCCCCAGACGATAAAACGCTCTGCAAAAGTGAAGAGGCCCGGATTTGAGCTTCCCGATTCGCTGTTTATCGCCCGTGATTCTGCCAGAGGTGATATTGATACGATCGTGTATTATACAGCAATAGATTCATCTGTCTTTGAAGTCAAGAAAAAAAAGATGATCCTTACAGGTGATGCTACGCTTGATTATCAGGTTCGCAGTATGGAGGCATATCGAATCGTAATGGATTTTACAAAGAACACACTTACGGCAACAAGCGGAGCTTTTGATTCCGTTCTGGCATCTAATCTTGGAAAACAAAGGAGAATTATCCGCGATACATCGCGCGTCAAATCACGGGGCGCACCGAAACTTATGGACGGACCGACTCCCTATGAAGGAGAGGTAATTGTTTTTAATTTAAGAACAAAGCAAGGTACGGTGCAACTTGGCTCAACAGCAATGCAGGGAGGTTATTATTATGGTGAGAAGATCAAACAGGTAGAGCCGAAAACGTTATTTGTTGAGAACGGACGTTATACAACGTGTTCGCAGCCTACGCCCCATTATTATTTCGAAGCGCCCAGGATGAAGCTTATTTCCGGTGATCAGGTCTTTGCCGCACCTGTTATTCTCTATATTGCCGATGTTCCGGTTTTTTGGCTTCCATTCGCCGTTTTTCCTAATCATGCAAGTGGAAGGAAAACAGGCATCATCCCACCCAATTATTCAACAACGGGTAACCGAGGATTTGGACTTACCCATTTGGGATATTACCAGGTTTTCGACGATTATTTTGATGCCTTGGTAAAAACAGATCTCTATACAAAGGGTGGTTACAATTTAAATTTTGCCGCTGCATATATGAAGCGGTATTTATTTAATAGTCCTGTAAATTTAACACTTGGCTATAGTAAGAACCGAAACAGCAGCGCCGATCCTTACCAGACTAATTTTGAGTTATTATTTGGAGTGGGGACACTGAATATTAATCCCGTAACAACCTTTTCAGCCGACATTAATTTTAAGAGCGATAACTATACATTATATAATGCTCAGAGCATTAATGATGTTTTGCAGCAGACTGCAAATTCGCGCGCCTCGTTCAGTACATCATTAGAAGATGTAGGTTTTTCTTTAAGCGCATCATATCAGCGTTCGCAGAATCTGCGGACAGGCGAGTACCAGGAGTCAAGCCCGTCAATAAATTTTTCCCGTACCTCTCCGATCTATCCCTTCGGTAGTCCTACCGGAAGTGAAGATGCAAATCTTCTTCAGACTATCCAATTAAATTATGGAGGAAGTTTTTCAAGAAGTGATCAGAAAACATTGCATCGAATTGCTGCAGATTCATCCAGCGGTTTTCCTGGGGATACGGGATTTATCTATACTCAACAAATGGTTATTGCCCACAACCCCTCTATTTCAATATCTCCGAAATTAGGGTACATAGCTCTCACACCGTCGATAAGTTATTCAGAAGATTGGCTGCTTCGCTCGAAGACGAAGACTCCAAGAATAAAAATTTACTCTTATGCAGGACGTTTTGATACCACGCAAACATTCGACAACACCTATAGTAATGGGTTTTATCGTGTTGATCGATATAACTTCGCAGTGAGTGCCGCTACTACTGTTTATGGAATTGCCAACATAGGAGCATTTGGAATAAAGGCAATTCGCCATACATTGCAGCCGGCACTTTCATTTACTTATACTCCTGATGTCTCAGCTCAGGAGGCTCAATATTATATTGATCCGGTAAGTCAACAGCGTATTCGTTACAGTAAATATGAAGATGATCTGGGTGCTGGCGGTTATGCCTTAGGTGCGAAATCAGGAACAATGGGATTTAGTCTCGGCAATGATTTCGAAGCAAAAGTTGAGCATAAGGTAAATGCAGATTCTTCAACCGAAGATAAGGTAAAAATCCTAAATTTGAATTTTGGCTCCGGTTATGACCTCATCCAAAAAATATTCAGTCCGCTGGGGGCATCAATGAATACTCAGATCGGAACACTACTTTCGATCAGTGGGAATGCAAGCTATTCTTTTTATCCGCGAAATTATTTAGGAGGTGATTCCACCACCCACACGTTGCTTTATCTGGGTAAGGGAGTGATTCGAGCAAATAATGTCTCCTTTAGTTTAAGCGGGGGATTTTCGTCTCAGACAACTACAGAAGGTGATAATTTGGATTCATTACGACGCTTTTTTCATTTGCGAACTCCAGAAGATGAGAGGCATATGATCGATGGTGATTAATTTCTGAGAGAGTAAGGATGCCTG
>JANYLL010000196.1 GCA_025357895.1 Ignavibacteriota bacterium | reverse complement strand
TGCCGGCACGAATCTTCCCTGTACTGAATCAATTCCTCCGTTAGCAATAATATATTTTGTATTGAGCAAACTCCACATGAACGGATTAAAAATAACTTGTCCTTGTTCATTGCCAGTGACATCAACAACATCCTGATATTCGCGCATCTTTGCTGCGCTATACCCGGCAATCGTTTGTAAGCCCCATGCAACTGGAGTATTTGAAGTAGATTCGTTAAGATCAAGCATTCGGAACAATGATTTATCCTGCTTGATAAATTCCACATAATCGTGCGAATTCAGATTCTGATCATATTCAGTTTTCGTTATGATCTCCATAGGCCGCGAACTGACGCGCCAGAGATCAGTAATGGACATTATAAAGACTATAGATACTGCAACTATTGGGGTAATTTTTTTTGCCTGTCGATTGCCATTATTTCTATACGCATAATAAGACCATATCCCGTAAGCAATAGCTCTAGAAATTATTAGAGCTGGATCGGAGCTAATCAGAAAATTCAAAATACAGGCCATTCCGATTATTGAAACGAAAATTGAAATTGTTTTGGATTTACCTTCTTGATAGAGCCATAATACACCTATCACTATGAACGCAATGAATGAGCAGGTAATAGCATCTGAAAGGGCGGTCTTAATTGCTAGATCTTTTAAGAAGGGATATTGAGCGACCATCTTGCCACTTTTTAAAATTCCTCCTTCAAGTAAATTTTTTATTACTCCACTTCCAATTATGGAGATCACAAAAAACGCAGCAGCTGCATACATGGCATACGTTGTAATTTTTAATAGGCGGTTCTTAAGCTGCTTATCATCTGCATTTTGCATGATCTTGATAATCCTATCGAGTGCCAGCGCGGCAAGAATAGGGAAGCACATTTGCATCAGGACGAGCGACATCATCGGTGCGCGAAATTTATTGAATACCGGAAAATGCTCGAACATCGGTTTATAGATCAGCGGAAACGTACTTCCGAATGAAAGCAGCAATGCAAAAAGAGAAATAATTGCCAGAGGCGGCACAAGCTGATCGTGTTTCCACAATGCAAAAATCGCAATGAGCGCCAGAAAGAAAACAACGATGCCCGTATAATTTGCAGCATCGGTTGTTGTTGCCTGTCCCCAATACCCCGGCACACGTCCGCCCTGAGGAACTTCAGGTCCTTCATAAGGAAGTTTGCCGAAACCATACCATGCGGGCACGATGAAGGTGATCATTTCCGCAGGCGAGAAAGAATATTGTGTTGCATAATTCCAATCCAAACCTCCGGATTTTGAAACGCCTGAAGATGCATTCGCCTTGGGTTTTTCTCCGCTCACAGTTGCCTGATCGACAAGCGGCGATGCTCCGCGAATAGAATATTCATCATAGCCAAGCGTTGCCATGTAACGATCTGCAGACATTGCAAATGCTGCGCCGACCATAACAAGAGTAATGATACCTGTTCGAAACACAGAAAGAAGATTCCTCTTTTTGATAAGATCGGTAACCAGCCAGACAATAAAATAAATGAGTATGGCGAGGAATTGATAAAAGACCATTTGAGGGTGGGTGGAATCCAGCAGGAAATGTAAGGCGATCGCAAGAACCGAAACCCAAAGAAGCATTTGCTTCCAATTCATTTTTTCCTCTCGCAGCTTTTCTATGCAAAGAAGAATATAGGGAAAACACATTACTGCGAAAATTTTTGTATTATGCCCGATCATTACGTATGTGACGATCCAGGTACTGAACATGCCGCTGAATGCTCCGAAGAGCGCGACAAGGTGCGAAGTTTTCCTGCACATTCGCAGCAGAAGATAAATCCCGAGTCCAAAAATAAAATACCGCCAGATATGGATCATCGCCTCATTGCCGCCGAAAATGGCAACAGGAATATTGCAGACAAAATCAAATGCTTCATGCGCAAGATCGTAGGTTCTTGCACCGGTGGACATCAATGCTGCGAAGCTGGGCATACCGCAGAAAATATTCGGAATCCATTGTGGCACGCTTTGTCCGGCAACTTGTGCTGCTTTTAGGTAGGGGACGATGCTTTCACTTGCGATATTATCGCCTGCATTAAAAGCTTTACCGCTTCCGAGTACGCCGTTAAAGAAGATAAGCAGCGCGATGAAGATCGCCAGCACCGAAAGCGGTCCGCGTGCTTTTTCAGGAATTATGGAGCTTTTAGAGGCGGATGAATTCCGCACCTCACTGATTGATTTTTGCTGTTTTCCTTTAACTACAGGTTTTTGTTGAGCCATGACTTATAAAATGTACAAAAGTATTAATTTCAAAAATACGGCGGGAATCGGAGTTGGTTTCTAATCTCTATCAAAGTGAACCCGTTTGTAGCTCCCCTCGTTTGTTTCTTTCCTAAACAAACTGTAAATTATATGAAATATTTATCGGGTTTTTTTCTTGGTGCAGCATTAATGCTCTTCGTCTCGACAAGTGTTTTTGCACAAGCTTTTGAAGGTGTGATCTCTATGGAAGTATCTTCATCAAGCTTTGGTGAAAAACCAATTCCTATGAGTATAAGTACTAAAGGTGAAAAGTCCTTGATACAAATAGAAGCTCCTCAAGGAAGCATGGCAATGTATATGGACCGGTCATCGGAGAAAATGACTATGGTCATGGCAGCCCAGAAAATGGGCATGGAAATGGATATGAAAAAAATCGAAGATATGGCAAAAAGCTCTGATCAGAAGTCTTCCGTTAAAGAGACTGATGAGAAAAAAATGATCAATGGTTATAACTGTGAACTCTATACTGTAACTTCGGAAAAAGGCGGCATAAGCAATTGGTGGATGACGAAGGATCTTCCAAAGTCAATGATCCAGGCATTGAAGAGTGCTTTTAAAAATGGCAGTATGGGGTTATCTCGCGGACGTAAAAGCGGAAGCAATCACGAGATCGAAGAATTGTTTGAAAAGGGATTGCTGCCGATTAGGATGGAATCAATAAAGGAGGGTAAAACCGAAAGCTCTGTTTCATTCCTCAAATACGAGCAGAAAAAACTTGATGATTCAATCTTTACCGTACCTACGGATATAAAGATCATGCAGATGCCTGCCGGAATGGGCGGGCACTGATAAAGTCAAAAATAAAAAGTAAAAAGTCAAAAATTGATTTTTTTACTTTTGATTTTCGACTTTTGACTTTTATTCGGGCATTTAGCTCAGTTGGTCTAGAGCGATCGCCTCACACGCGATAGGTCACAGGTTCAAATCCTGTAATGCCCACGAAGCAGGGTTCTGGTGTCGGAGATCAAATGTCAGGCTGATCTCCAAAACCTTTACCCTGATACTGATACTAAATACCTGACACTAAAACCTAAGAACTATGGCATTACAAATCAAAACATTTCACGTCGCCGACGAAGCAAGCGAAGCAGCCGTCGGGACATTCTTACAAGGCAAGCGCGTTCATCATTGGCAATCAGCGTATTCCGGCGATCCCGCGTCATGGAATCTGCTTATTGCATACGAAGAAGATCATCGGCGTAATGATCGGGATGACAGAGATCGTGGAAGAGGCGATCGTGATCGCCGTGAACCGCGTATGTCGCAGCCCCGCATGGAAACCCGTAAGCCTGAGCGCATGGAACATGCCCCTGAACTTCCTGCTGAAGATCTGCCGCTTTATGAGAATATTCGCAAATGGCGCAACACTGTTGCACGCGAGGAAAAGATCAAGCCGTATATCCTATTTAATAATAAACAGCTTGAAGACTTAGTCAAAGCAAAGCCGAAAGATGCTGATGCTCTCAAAGCCATCACTTCGGATCTTACACCCGAGCATTTCGAAAAATACGGAAATGAATTACTTGGTTTAGTAAGTGCAAGTGCCGTTACACCTGTTTAAGTTAATGAAAAATAAAGGTCAGGACTTTTCGCAAAGCCCTGACCTTTTGATTGTTGTCCTTTTTGTCATACGATGCCGGTGGAGGTAGCGGCAAATTTGTGAGATCGGTGAGAAGTTGTTGTGTCTAAATGAATTCTCATTTCTGAATGCAAAAATACCCATTGTATATTAAGAGGTTGTTACCGAATTGTGATGAAATTGATAAGACGGGAAAACAATGCAAAAAACAATGAGTACCGATACTCTTCTTGATGATTTCTTTTCGGGATCCGTCTCTAAGAGTTTGAAAGAGCGTGAATTACTGCGCAGTATTATTTCACCGCTGCCAATTGATTCGCCTGTTCTTTATGATTTGACGTTTCATGCAGCTTTTGCAAAACGTATTTTTGATATTATCCGACGCGAAGGACCGCATACCCAAGGCTTTGATCGGATGCAACAAAGCTTTCTCGAATCCGTAGAAAAGATAAAAGGAATTCTTATGCGCTATGAAGCTGAAAGTCATATTACAACGACGGAACTTACCTCATCCACACCTGAGGCAAGAGCAAAATTATCTCGATTTATCGAAGATCTTGCAATGCTGAAAAATTGGTTGATAAGCCGCGAAACTTTGTGACCGTAGAAACAGAACATATTTTATATCAGGAGAATATCCGCATTCCTGCGTCATTGGAAGAACTGCATCATGTCTATTCCTGGGCTGATGAACATCTGATCCAAACTGCAATTCCTGAATCAAAACGCTTTGATATCATGCTTGCTTTAAGCGAAGCGGTTACAAATGCCATCCGCCATGGCTCTCATAATTCCCCCGGAAAATTTGTCGATATAGAAGTGACGATAACATCTAACACCGTGAATATCAGCGTTCATGATTACGGCAAAGGATTTGCTCCTGAAGCGATACCCGACCCTACGAAAGAAGAAAATCTTTATACTCCCAACGGCAGAGGTGTTTTCCTCATCAAAACACTTGCCGATGATGTCCATTTTGATTTTGGAGAAAATGGAACAACGGTGAATGTAAAATTTGAAGTTTGAAATCAAACTGCTGAATTCAGACCAAATGCTGCGCAGAGCATTACTGCGCAGCATCCGATTATGAATTTCAGAAATTTGTTTCCTAATTCCATTAATTCCGGTCTATTTTTCATGCACTAATTTCACTGTTTTCACCTCTCCGAACCCAGTTGATATTCGGGCATAAAGTGAACCCGAAGGAAGAGACCTTCCATCTATAGGCACTTCCTGATCGCCTGCTTCAAATGTTCTCCCATCACCATTCCCGTAATATGGTCTGCCAAGTTCATCGAAAATATCGATGGTGATATATGCCATTCTGTTTAAGGTGAAGCGGAGTTTTGTTTCACCTTTGAACGGATTCTGCGACGCAGTAAACGAAGTCAGATACTGACTTGGAAGAGGTGAAACAGGACCATGAACATCTTGCTTGAGCAAGAACCCAAGCCCGAGTTTTTCGAGCGATGGCAAAACTGTATCCTCTGCCGTCGTATCACCTCCATCATGAAGTGTTTTCCACGTATCGTGGCGGCTGCGGATATTATCTTTAATTTCCTGTTGCAATCCCTCACTATTGCAGTTATGGTTATTGGCAAGGTATTCGAATATTGCTAATGCAGCATTCGGAATTTTCCATTTACCATAAAAATATGTTGTTGCTATTGCTTCTAAATCTGCACAAAAGTAATCTGACTCGGTAGTATTTAAGTACAAAACTGATTTACACCATTCTCTAAATCGGTCAAAACGTGTAGTATCTGTAATATTGGTATATTGGCAATCCGATATAAGTGATGTAAAAGCATGGAAAGAAAGCTGTTCAATTGCGCATAGCTCAATATATTTTCGAAGAGAATCGTATTGTTGAGCATAATCCTGTTCAGTTTGTGGTGAAACCCCTCTCCAAGGTCGCAGGGTAGCACATTCTGAAGTTGTGTCTATTAACACAGCCATCGGCTGAGGATTCTGCCCAAACGCCGATGCTGCGCAGAGCATGACTGCGCAGCATCCGACAAAAAATCTTCCTCTCCTTGATAAGGAGAGGGTTGGGGTGAGGTTATTTCTCATGCACAAGTTTTACCGTCTTCACTTCTCCGAAGCCGGTAGATATTCTGGCATAGAGCGTGCCTGAAGGAAGCGATCTTCCGTCAATTACTACTTCCTGATCTCCCGCTTCGAAAGTCCTTCCTGTTCCGTTACCATAATACGGTCTGCCCAGTTCATCGAAAATATCGATAGTGGTATAAGCCATTCTGTTTAAGCTGAAGCGTAGTTTCATTTCATCTTTAAATGGGTTCTGCGATACAGTAAAGGAAGCAAAATACTGACACGGAAGCGGAGTTAGCTGCCCATGAACATCGTTCTTCAGCAAGAAGCCAAGCCCGAGTTTTTCGAGGGATGGAAGAGTGGTATCTTCCGGAGTCATATCACCACCGTCATGAAGTGTTTGCCACGTATCGTGCCGGCTGCGGATGGTATTGTTGATGAATGTATGCAATCCTTCATCGTTACAATATGAATTTGTTGCAAGATACTCTGCAATTGCAAGAGCTGCATTTGGTATTTTCCATTTGCCATATAAATATGTTGCCCAAATTACTTCAATATCTGCACAGAAATAATAGGGATCTGTTGTATTGAGATTTAATACTGAAATGCACCAATCCCTAAACCGATCATATCGTGTTGTATCTGTGGAATTAGTATATTGGCAATCACCCAGTAGTGCTTTAAATGCATGAGAAGAACCAACATCATTCGCGCATATTTCAATATATTTACGTAAGGAATCAAACTGTTGTTGAAATTCTGATACAGCCTGAGGTGTTGCTCCTCTCCACGGTCTCAACCTAGCACACTCTGAAGCTGTA
>JANYLL010000157.1 GCA_025357895.1 Ignavibacteriota bacterium | reverse complement strand
TCTTTACACACGCGTAGAATTCTCCTTTAAAACGAGTTAAAAAAAATGTAACCAACAGAAAAATCAAAACCAAAAAAGAAACCGAGTTTTTTAATATTATTAAATTGCAACCCGATACCACCCAAGATCATATACTCCATAGGTTTAGGTAGCCACCTCTTGCCTATATTTATGGTAATGTAATGGGTTTTTATTTCATCTATTGTGTATTGTACTGTATAATTTAAAGAAACTAAGGACTGCGATAGTAAAGGTAGCCACAACTTTCTTTCAATCCACGGTTGTTCTGAAGAGTCTCTTCTTTCTTTAAAAACCCACAAAAAATCACCGGATAATGTGTATGAATACAAAGAACTTCCAAAAATATTAAATCCCCAATCTAATCGAAAGAATGAAACTTGAATGCCTGCGTAAATATTTTTCTCTTGTGCCCAACCAATGTGACCATCAAAAAGATTCTGAATGGAATTTTTTGAAGAAATGCTATCTATCGATGGATTATTTTCGTTGACTTGAGCATATAGACCATTACAATAAAATAATCCTATGATAGATAAGATTGTAAAAAATTTCATTCTTAACCTATTCAATAATTACAGATTTTCTTAAAATATTACCGTTTGAAAACTCGATTTCAAGAATATACATTCCAACTACAAGGGAGTGAGTATCGACCTCAATATTTCGAATATTTCTACTTAACATTACAGGTAATACTTCTATTCCAAGCAAGTTTCTAAAAGTTAGATGCTTGGCGCTTCTGCCTTCATCCTTTCCCTAACTGCCCAGAGCCACCAGATAAGCAGAGGTTGCAATGGCAGACGTATCCAAAGAGCTAACGGAGTGATCCAACCTTTTGCGAATTCTTCGGGATGCATGAACATATAAATGTTTGCCGGAAATACTGCGACCACAAGTGCTATCAATCCGAAAATGGCATAGCGTCGCAAACGCGGCACGAGGATTCCGACACCACCTAAGATCTCAAAGACTCCGCTGATATAGACAAGCTCTAGGTGCGCCGGAAGAAACGGAGGCACAATTGCAACAAAACCTTCGGGGCGCACAAAATGCAAAACGCCGACGAAGATAAATCCGACACTAAGGACATAGCGCGAAATAGTGATAAATGCATTTGGGGTTTTTTGCATAGCCTTACGACTTATCTAACGAAGGCAAGGTTCGGATTATTACCCTGCATCCCGGGATTTTTCATTAGGCTTCCTTTCGTTGAAGTAGGAGATAAAAACATCGTTGCAAGTTGCTGCCATATCGTTCTTTTTCTTTCGCGCCTTTTCTGCGATGGTCTTGCTATGCATATCATTTTCCGCGGCATCTGCTCAGCAGAAATATATTATTTCCCAGATCAAACTTAGCGGGGCATCGCATCTCGGCGCTGATGAACTTCTGAAATCCTTTTCTTCGAAACCGGGCGATACCCTTCGCGAAGAAGTATTGGAGCACGATATTGATAGAGCGCTGATGCAGTATGAAGCGATCGGCTACCCGCTTTGTAAAATTACGATCGAGAAGGTCGTGCCGCATGACTCCGAATCACTCGATATTTATTTGCAGATCACCGAGGGGAAACATCCGAGGCTAACCGAAGTGAAGGTATCGGGCAATGCCATTACCGATACAACAATTATAACACGCGAATTTTTCCTGAATGAAAAACCATATTTCGATAAAAATTCGCTGGAAGCATCGCGGAATAGGATCGAACATCTCGGAATATTTTCTGAAGTCAGTGCTCCGCAAATATATGTCATTAACGATTCATCCGTCGGCGCAGCTATCACGGTAAGCGAAACACATTCCACTTACATCGATGGCATTCTTGGGTACAACCCTCCGCCCATCCCGGCACAACGTGGATTTATCAACGGATTTATTTCTCTTGGGTTTACGAATATCGCAGGGACGGCGCGGAATGCCTCACTTGATTTCCGGCGTGAAACAAAATCCACACAGGAGCTGAGAGCGCAATATGGGGAGCCATGGGTTTTCGGTCTTCCTGTGAATGCCCAAATTTCTTTTTTGCAGCGTGATGAGGATAGTATTTATACGCGGACGAATTTGATGATCGAACCGTCGCTGCTACTCTCAAGCGGATTCATCCTTTCGGCGACGTTTTCATACGACCGTATCGTCCCTGGTGCCGCCCATATCGTCTATGATAGCCGTGCATACACTGCCGGAGTTCAAGGCAAACTTGATACCCGCGATAATCTTGCTGCTCCGCGGAGTGGACTTTTGCTTTCGCTTGGTGCAAGTTACGGAGCGAAGAGCGTTGCAGGCGCAACGCCATTCGATAGTCTTGCTGCACGAATCCTTGAAATACGGACGCTCGCTTTCGATGGTGCATTCGCAATAAAAACTTTTTCAGATCGGCTCGTCTTCGTACCGTCGGTTTCAGCGAAGATGATAAATGTTTCCAACGGCGAACTTGATGAAAGCGATCTGTTCCGCATCGGCGGTTTACGGACATTGCGCGGATATTTTGAATCACAATTTCATATTTCGCGTTTCGTTATCCTTCATGCAGATGAGCGTCTGATGACGGGGCATTCATCGTATCTCGGTATCTTTGTTGATTACGGATATTTGCAACGACCGCAGACCGCAACATTTATAGGCGAGACGCTTTATCCGCTTGGGTATGGAGTAAGTTTTCAATTCGATACGCAAGTGGGATTACTATCTGCAAGCATCGGCTTGGCAAAAGGCGAAACGATAGACAGAGCAAAATTACATTTCGGAATTATAAAAGATTTTTAGTAGAACAGGCACTCCTGCCTGTTCTACTGATAAAAAAAACTATATGCCGCGCACCCAAAAAATATCATGGAAGATCGAACGTGAATATCTTTCTCGTGGCGAGACGAATATCATCGGTATTGATGAAGCCGGGCGTGGACCGCTTGCAGGACCTGTTGTAGCTGCTGCAGTCTTGCTATCACTTGACCGCAAACTTCCGCGGAATTGTTTTAAATTCAACGACTCAAAAAAACTTACTGCTGCTGAACGCGAAGAGCTTTATGGAGTAGTCAATGAAAATGCTCTTGCAAAAGGAATAGGAATCGTCTCAGCCAAAGAGATCGATGAAATAAATATTCTTCGCGCAACAATGAAGGCAATGAAGATCGCCGTGCGTGAGTTAGAAGAATCATATCAGGCGCTTAAACCGGAGATCCTTCTTATCGACGGAAATTATTTTAAGACCACACTTTCCTACCCCTTCAGAACCATCATTGATGGTGATGCGCTCTCACCAAGCATTGCTGCTGCTTCGATCATTGCGAAAGTTACACGCGATAAGATCATGTGCGAAATACACGAAACGTATCCGCAATATAATTTCAAAAAGAATAAAGGTTACGGCACGCGAGAACACCGCGTTGCAATAGCTGTGCACGGGCAATGCGCAGAACATCGCAAAAGCTTTAAACTGAAAGAAGACCTGACGATCGAAATGGAATTTGAGGATTGATCAATCAGTTTTGGGGTTACTTTGCATGAATGATTCTTCGCCTTCATCAAGGTGCTCAAGTTTCGATTGCAGAAAAGTAAAGGCTTCGCGCGGCGAATCAGAAAAATGGAGGAGATCAAGATCTTCGCGGTCTATCATTCCTTCATCGGCTAAAAATTGGAAGTTCAAAACTTTATTCCAGTATTCCGTGCCGTAACAGACAATAGGCATTTTCTTTTTAACTTTTCCTGTCTGGACTAACGTCAGAAGTTCGAAGAGTTCATCGAGCGTTCCAAAGCCTCCGGGAAACACAACGAGTGCCTTGCCCAGATAGGCAAACCAGAATTTGCGCATGAAAAAATAATGGAATTCAAAATTGAGTTCATCGGTGATATACGAATTTGGCATCTGCTCATATGGCAGAGCAATATTGAAGCCGATAGATCTTCCTCCTGCAAGCGCTGCGCCTTTATTCGCAGCTTCCATAATGCCGGGACCTCCACCTGAACAGATCACATATCGCTGCTTGAAGCTTTGCTTTTTAACAGATTCGGCGCTGACAAATGGAATGCGTTCGGTGACAATACCTTTTTTTGCATTCGCCTTGTCTTCATCCCGAGCGGCAACACGGACAGACCATTCCGTCAGAAGACGCGACAACTCGACAGCATCTTCGTAGTAATGCGCCATGCGGTACTGAGCTTCGGCTCGGAGACGGGCAGCTTCAAGTTCATGCTGCACTTCATCTGAATTCGATCTTGTTCGTTCGATCAGTGAACCGGTATTTTCGACCTGCAATTTCAGTGCCGAAGATTCTTCAAGACTTCTGATACGGGCGCTTCCGAAGAAGACGATCATATCTTTGATGCGTTCGCGATTGAGCCGTGACCGCGGTTCCATATACTCCGACATAATACGGAGCAATCTTGCTTCAGGACTGGTGAGGAATTTTTCGTTTAGGTACGCCTTTTCGGCTTTGTGTTTTATTGCTGACATAAATATTT
>JANYLL010000143.1 GCA_025357895.1 Ignavibacteriota bacterium | reverse complement strand
CAGGCATTTCTGCTCAATCGCAACGGCAATCTCGATTCGGCATTATATTATCTTTATAACAGTAATCAGATCAGTTATAAACTTACGCCAAAAGAAGTAACATGGTGGATCGCAAAATCAGAGTTACTTATGGGCGAAGCTTACGATGCCAAAGGCGACAGAAAAAATGCGATCATGATGTATAATCGTGTTATGAAAATGACAGATCAGAACTCCCATCCCGATGCACAACGATATATCGATGCGCCGTTTCGACGATAAAAGAACTTATCTTATCCCTTCAACTGCGCAATTGCTGTTGGCCATTCTTCAACGTGATAAACGGATTTAATTTGTCCGTTTTCCACGGTATGAATATCAATAGACATGGTAGAAAAAGATTTCGAGCCGTCTAAAGATAATCCCATAAATTCTCCCTTAGGCGAACCACTGAACGTACTTCTGACAACGACATTATTTCCGTCCTGCAAAATTTCCTGAGGCTCCCATTTCAAGTCCGGAATTAATTTCCAGAAAAACTGAATTTGCCCTGTAAGCGCTGCTTTGCCCTTTGTTTCTTTTGCATTAACCGATTGAAAATCATCTGCCAATAACTTTTCCATCACTGATGCTACATCGGTATGGTCATTTACCGTTAAGCAATCTGTGTAAAACGATTTTACTATTTCTTTTAAATTTTCCATGTTATTATTTTATAAAAAAAACTTTCTATTTATCACTCGCTCACTAAATAGATCCTGTTATCCTCAACCTTATAGATCATCGGTGCAACAACAATTGCAGGGTAGAGTAGCCTGAGACGTTTCGATTCGCTCAAGACAAAATCAACTTCATTGCCAATCTCGAACATCGGCGCGAAATGATCGAAGTGTTCTTCGGCATGTTGGCGACTCCAACCTGCCGCATCAACAAGACCTTCAATGAATTGCTCTTTGCGTGCAACAAGATTCACCATTCCGCAATTTGTATGACCAATGATAGCAATATGCTTAACTCCTCCGACACTGATGGCATAGGATACTTTGAATTCACTATACCGCAGATTCGCACCGCCTGAGCGGATAATAAATGCAAAATTATCGGGTATCGTAAGATGTTTACGATTATCCATGCACATTCCGATAAGTAGTTCAGGACTGGATACAGGAATAATAGGTTTGCCGAGATCGTGATACTCAAGAAGCTTCCCGATCGGCGTATCGCGATACTGCGGAAAAATATCTTCTTTAGAATTTATGGGAATAAGTCTATTCATACAAAAAATGTTATCGAAGAAATTGGTCTTACAAAAATACTCAGTAATTTTATCTTCTTTTTTTCTGGCCGCGCCATTTCTTTCTGCCCGGGTTTGCCGGACCTGCCTGTTTCGGGCTATGCAGTCTTCCGTGCGACCCTTTCGGCGGCTGTTTTTCATGGTGTTCCTGCGCCATCGGATACGGATGATCGGTGAATGCGGGAATTTCCTTATGGATCAATTTCTCTATGTCGTTGAGAAACGGCAACTCTCCACCATCACAGAAAGAAAGCGCCGTTCCCTTTGCCCCAGCTCTGCCTGTTCTGCCTATGCGATGTACGTAAGTTTCAGGAATATTCGGGATCTCGTAATTAATAACAAATTCCAGATCATCGACATCAATGCCGCGCGCAGCAATATCTGTCGCTACGAGCACTCTGGTTTTCTGAGCTTTGAAATTATTAAGTGCGCGCTGGCGGACATTCTGTGATTTATTGCCATGGATTGCTTCGGCACGAATATTATTTTGTCCGAGAATACGTACGACGATATCTGCGCCATGCTTTGTCCTCGTGAAAACGAGTGCCGTTTTAATATCGTCATCATCTAATACATAAAGCAGCAGATCTTTTTTCTTTGCTTTATCTACAAAGAAAACATATTGTTTGATCGCATCAACGGTGGGTTCATCCGGTGTTATTGTTATCTTTACCGGGTCATGTAGAATCGTATCGGCAAGTCGTACGATTTCCTTTGGCATTGTAGCAGAGAAAAACAATGTCTGCCGCTTATGAGGAAGATGTGAAATAATTTTTTTCACATCCGTAAGGAAACCCATATCAAGCATTCGGTCTGCTTCATCAAGCACAAACATCTCAACATCTCGGAGCGATACGAATCCCTGATTCATCAGATCAAGCAATCTGCCAGGAGTTGCAATGACGATATCAACGCCGCGATTCAGAGAGGAAGTCTGCTTGCCCTGATTTACGCCTCCAAAAATGACAGTATTATGAAGCCCCGTATATTTTCCATACGCTCTGAAACTATCGGCGATCTGTACGGCAAGTTCACGAGTCGGAGTAAGTATCAAAGCCCTGATCTTTCGCTTTCCGCCTTGCTGCCTATTCTCGCTGAGTAATTGCAGGATCGGTATTGCGAATGCTGCGGTCTTTCCCGTTCCGGTCTGCGCGCATCCCATGAGATCGTGTCCCTGCAGAAGAACCGGGATCGCCTGTTCCTGAATTGGAGTTGGCTTGGTATACCCTTCTTCTTTTAACGAGCGAAGGATTGGCTCGATGATATGTAATTGATTAAAAGGCATGAAATATTTAAAACTGAATTATTTTGAAATTCGAAGGAAGAAGAGATTTTGCACTTGGGTCAGGTACGATCTATTGATCCATAAGGCCTACCGGGCTTGCCAAAGTGCCAAAAGTGAGATGGCACAGTCCTGAGAGCCTTGATAGAACAAAGCAAATGCGGAGGTGATTCGTTTTTTCTTTGGAGAGCTATTATACACTATAATGATGACAAAGTACTGCTTTTCACATATACTGTCATTCTTCACGAAGACTTTTTTGCCTAAGCAAAAAAGTCTTCGTGAAGAATCTCGTGATGGTTTGCTAAAACAACAACTTTCTACCACAATTAACGGGATTCTTCATTCCGCTTCGCTACATTCAGAATGACACATTTCTTAAGGATTATCCGCAGTTACGTCCTGCGCTAACTTCGCATCATCAGGCTCTGATTCCAGATCGCGATCCAATGAGTAGAGCGACTCACTTCCGGCTTTTTCACCGCCTGAAATTTTGAGCTTATCCAAAAGATTCATGGCAAGTGTTTCTTCTTCGGTTTGCTCTTTGACCATCCACTGCATAAAATTCCATGTTGCCCAGTCCTGTTCATCGTGGCTCATATTCACGAGTTTATATATTCCCTTAGTATTATCAACTTCATGCTCAAATACCTTTTCAAAGCAGTCATGGATGCTTCTTGGGTCGGAAGGAGGAGCAGGGATTGCAGTAACTTTCACTTTCGCACCGCGTTTTAAGATATATTCCAATATCTTCATCATGTGGTTACGTTCTTCCTGCGCGTGACGGAAAAGAAAATTCGAAATTCCGCCATAGCCCTCACTTTCAGCCCAAGCTCCGAAGGATAAATAGATTTGCGAAGCATGCGCCTCTTTTGTCATTTGATCATTGAGCGCTGAAGTAATAGTTTTTGATAATCTGTTCGTATCCATAATTATTTATTGGTTAAATATTGAAGACAAAAATACCGTTAATCAGAGATTGTATTGTTACAGAATTTTAAGAATTCGTTATATGATTCCCACATTTTCAATCTCTTTTGCAATAGAACCACCTTCCCGCTTTAAGTATGTGTTTTTACTTTCTTGGAATTGAGGCTTTCGATAATTCTCACAACACCACCATTTGATGATCTAATAATCGCTGACTTTATTCCGCGCAATATTGCGATGCGGGTTTGCATTATCGATGATTGAACAATATGAACGAGGCAACAACCTCTTTGAAGGATTTAATTCTTTTCTGTGGCAGGGACATCCAGTACTGTGAAATAGTTTAGAAATCGGACAGTTAACTTCTATCACAATGCTAGGATGTATTGTACGTGTTTTTTCTGTGGATGTTTCAATTTAAATAAACAAATCAAGTACCTAAAAATTCTGCAGCCCCCAAACATTAGTACCATGCACAAGCACTGCTGGCAGAATACTTTTTGTTCTATGAGTTAAGTACCCCCACATAAGTCCAATCGGAATGATCCGCACTGAGCTTAACATTGATTCGGTCATATCATGACTCTCTCCATACCATTTTGGGGCATGCATCAATGCCCAGATTACAGTGGTGACAAACCAACCCATTCCAAAATTACGCATAAACGTACCGATTCTCGTTTGTCCGATCACACGGAAAAATTCTTCAGATAAAC
>JANYLL010000137.1 GCA_025357895.1 Ignavibacteriota bacterium | reverse complement strand
TGGAAGTATTTCTTCAATTGCGCAATAGGCGATCCAATCATTTTTCGCAAGCTGTTCGCTGCCCGACAATTTCGCAGCATAGCAAAATCCATTTAAAGTTGTTGCAAGAAGTTTTTCCCCTTCGCGTATTCGTAGCACCCGAATTGCATGACGTGCCTCGTCCCCTCTTAGAACAAGAGATCGTGATTGTAGATCAATGTCAGATTCACCAACGATGAAACATTCCATTCAGAGTTTATAATTTATGGTTAATAAGTAACAGTAAGAACATGTGCGAAAATCCGCATTCTTATCAAATGGCTTAAAAAATGTCGTAATTTTGAAATTGAAAATTCATTTTTTATTGGAGTAAACCTTGGATAGATTTTTAATAATTTCTCCACATACTGCCGCGGATTGCAAGGCAGTCGTGCATCAAGTCATCGCAGCAGGCTTTAATACACATGTGGATTGTGGTTGCAAGGATGGCGATCATACTGCATGGGCAATTCTCGAAGCCGATTCTCATGAGCAGGCATTACTCTTTGTTCCACCTATTATGCGTTCGAAGGCAAGAGCTCTCAAAATAGTAAAATTTTATGAGGATGGGAAAGATCCCCATAAACTAATGGAGACGTATAAGAATCTGGATTAAGAACGAATGTCCATTCCCAAATTGCATTCGTCATACTGATTGACCCGCAGCCCAGCCTGAAGACCATGCCCATTGGAAATTATATCCGCCAAGCCAGCCGGTAACATCTACGACTTCTCCGATAAAATACAGCCCGGTCACTTTTTTTGTTTCCATTGTTTTTGACGAAAGCTCTTTTGTATCTACTCCGCCCACCGTCACTTCGGCTTTTCCAAATCCATCTGTTCCTTCGGGAATGACTTTCCAATGATGAATCAATTCTGCAATACCTCGTAATGCCTTATCCGAAAGTTGATTCATTGGCTTGGAAAGAGCATTTGATTCGCACCAACTCAGTACAAATCTTCTCGGTAAATATCTCGATAAAATTGCAGCAAGCTGTAATTTTTCCTGGCGATATTTTTCAAATACTTTTGAAATATCTATAACTTGCAACAGGTCAATACTTATTTCATCTCCTTCTTTCCAATACGAAGATATTTGCAATATAGCAGGACCAGAAAGTCCTCTGTGAGTAAAAAGAAGATCTTCCTTGAATGAGATTTTATTACACGTGACTTTTACAGGAATTCCGATACCGCTTAGATCACTATACGCTCTGCGATCTTTTTCTTTCCAGATTAGCGGCACAAGAGCAGGGCGCGGAGATATGGTTTCTATATTAAATTGTTCAGCAACTGTATACCCAAAATTTGAAGCTCCCATTTTTGGAATTGAAAGTCCGCCGGATGCAATTACTAAAGAATCACATTCGAATACACCACCGGTTGTCTGAAGAATAAAAGTATTATCCTTCGTAATATTTTCAACAGAGCAATTTATCATTATCTGAACTCCGGCATTCGAGCATTCGGTTTCAAGCATTTCAAGAATCTGCCTTGAACTGTCATCACAAAAAAGCTGACCTAAGGTTTTTTCATGGTAGGCAATCCCGTGCTTTTCGACTAAAGCAATAAAATCCTTTGACGAATAACGGGCAAGAGCGGATTTACAAAAATGTTCATTTTCCGAAAGAAAGTTTTTCGCCGTTACTTGCTTATTCGTAAAGTTACACCTCCCTCCTCCGGAGATAAGAATTTTTTTTCCTGTTTTTTCTGTGCGTTCAATAACGAGAATCCTTCGTCCGCGTTTCCCTGCTTCGATTGCACACATCAGTCCTGCTGCGCCACCGCCGATAATAATGACATCGAATACGGAAGCACTCATATTAAAATACTTTTAAGCGAATATCAAATCCGGCAGTGATAAGCCGCGTTGGTGGAACAAGAACGCCGGATGAAGCCGGGGTTGTGCGTTCGTAATGAAAGAAGCCTTCAATTGTTAATTGCTGGTTGAGATCATAACTGATTCTTTGTTCAAGTGTTGTTTTCGTAATACCTCCATTGCTTGTTCCCCCGGGGTTGACTAAAATATCATTGAACTGATAATAAAGGTCATTTGCAATGGTTTGACTATATGTAAAGGTTGCTCCGAACGTATTTTTTAAGTTTATTTTCAGGAATGGAATGCTCAGCCCCTCCTTCTGGAAATTTGCTGTGATACCAAACGTCGTAGCCAATCTTTTTGTGATGCGATTGAAAGAATAATCCGCCGCCCAATCGGTTTGGGTATCGTAGTTTAAGCTTGCATTCATCTTGCCGCCCCAGATCTTATCCCAACCCAAATCGAAAGCAATTAGCGGTCGGAAAGCATAAGATACCGTCTGTAACGTTGTCAGAGCCAGCAGATCACCGGGATTGAGTTTGAATGTGCGCTTGTAATTTCCGGTGTATGCAGTTCTGAAACTTGCCCTATCAGCAAATTTAAAGAGAGGAAATTTTTCCAAACCGCTCCAATTGAAAGAATAATTCAAACGCGGTAAATACTCTCGCAATACTCCGGAGAAAAAAGGAAGCGATTCAAATCCCTGAAGGAAGCTTTCTACCTGCAATTTATTTTTGACATCGGTCGGAAGATTATTGCGATCTGTATCCGTTGGAACAGCAACTCCATGTGTCGTGAGGTAGGCATTACTTTTATCGATCCACTTTTGACCTACATTTTGTATTCCGCTTTGTGTAATATTCAGGAATGGAAGTGGAGGAATAGAAAGGAACGTGCGCGATACATCCCCTGTCTTTGCAGTAGAGATTGGTAAAATGCCGCCGTCATTTAAAATCTGAAGCTGGTTTCGCTCATCATAAGTAAATTCTGTTCTCCAATTCAAGCTAAGTGTTGCACCGGTCCACAAAGGCCTGCTTGTCGTAAGTTCGAATGTATTTTTTTGCGTGAAGACGTCAGTGACCTCTACAGTTCGCACTGTATTGTAAGGATTGGCTGCACGCAATCCGTGACGCACTCCGAATTTTATAAATGGAAATACCGGTACAAAATTTATGATCAGTCTTCCGCTCGGATCGCTGATAAGCCCAAGCTGATATGCACGCGAAGGACCATTTGCATCAACTTCAGGCGAGAATATCCCTTTTGCCAGGAAGTTTGAAATACCGGATCCGTCGCCTTGCAACGCACCGTTGAGACTGTAGTTCGTTTCGATAAAGTTAAATTTCGTACCATTCCAATCAAAGAACGGTTTTTGAATAAGCGCTTTCACAATATCTCGTGCTGTTATTCCGCCTTCATCGACAATTTCTTCAGGGGGTAGCTCGGCCGGAGCTTTCGGAATAAGTAGTGTATCATTGACTGCCAGATCGTCTACGATGCCACGTGTTCCTACTCCCGGACTATGTGCGATCGAAGTATCGATAGGAGCCGAAGGTGAAGGAGCTGTTTTCATAATTGGTAATTCCGGAGGCGGACGCATACCTGGATTTGCATTCCTGGGTGCATCACCGACTCTACGAATTCCGGGTCTGTTCGGAGGCTGCATATCCATCGGGGGTATATTTCCCGGTACTTGATCCGGTACTTCAACTGCCTGGTTGCCCTGTCTTGTATCTTCTCCTCTTGTACTTTGCGATTCCCCTCTACTTCGCTTCACTCCGCCGGCTGGAACAACGGCATCATTACCGAAAATGCCAATACCAAGTTCGCGAAGATTAAATTCAAGTCCCGTCGTGATGACATTATTCCAGCTTCCGGTTTTAGCATTCTGCTGACCGGTCTGTGCATCTGTCCATTTATAATCAACATTATAGCTGAATATCGGCCGAATAAATTTATCAAGCCAAAAAAGCCACGGAAGCCGTGGATTTGTTGTAAGCCGGACATGCTGCAAAGTAAGATAATCACTTCCTAGCCTTGCAAGTGCTCCGTTCTTAAAAAATACATCTCCCATGATCTGTTTGAACGTACGTTGATAGATATATGCCGAATCGTAAAAATTACCCGGTTGGTTATTGCGAATGAATGTTTCAAGTCCGCCTAAATTACTCGAAACATCAAGTCGGTATTCGATCTGCGGCGAAAGCAAACCGTTCTCAGTAAGTTTCCAGGTAAATCCGAATCCTCTTGAAGCAGTAAAGATACGATTAATAAACGGAACATTCGAATTCAGGATATCTAATGTATCCTGGTAACTTGTAAGATCAGGCGGAAAAACGAGCGTTGAAACCCGGTTTTGGTAATGCATCCTTCCCCGAGTAGCGCTTATACCAGCATTGAACCGCTGCGGAAGAAAATTTATTTTGTAGGCAGAATATCTTCCTATATCGAATGTTTCGGGTCCTATCCATGTCAACGGAGAAAGTGAAACAACAGGAATCTGTTGAAGATCATAGACGATACTTCCTGTCCAACTCCATGTGCGGTTATAAAGAAATTGCGGACTTCGCGTAAATTCCTCTCCGTAACCAAAGCCATAGGTAAGTCTATTCAGGAATGCAGGCAGCAAGAAAAAACTTCCCGGAAAAGTAAAATGGACTCCCGTTGCAGCTATGCTATTACGCACCGTCAGTGTTTCGTTTGTTAGCCGAATCGAATCAGCGATTGCCGTAGCCTGCGTCTGGGATAACTGCCCAGTAGAAACTGCTGACTGAATCTGAGCAACTGCTTTGGTGACTTCAACATCTGTGTTCGGCTCATATTTCGGTGTTAAGATCGTTTCCGAATGACTGATCGTAAGTGGAAAAATAGTGCCTTTCTCCAGCCATGACGGTAGAATTTTTTGCATCAGAAATTCGCCTGTAACATTCCAGGCGAAATTTTTTGTGCGAGACGTATTAAAACGCTCATCAACACGGTGAAAATCAGGACCTTCGTTTAAGATCGAACCGGTGACAGTTCCGAATTCTGCAAGCTTTGCCTGCATCGTTGCATTCAATGCGTAATCGACAGAATTATTCGCTGAAAGCAAACGAAGTTCATCCCACCAGATATCAGAGGTTAAACAGTTATCTGTGCCTTCATTATCAACTCCAAGAACAAAATATGGAGCATTCGTGATCGTCGGAAGACCGACAACACGGTACATCGATCCAAGAACTCCGTCACTTGCCGGAGCAAATACCGTGGTGTTGTAATTCGGCTTTGTAGCTTTCAAAGCTGCGAGCGTTCCGAAATCCACATGAATATTTTGCCAATCCTGTACAAGTGGACGGCGGTATTCATAATAATTATATTGATCGGTACCAAAACGAAAATACACCCATACTTTTTGATTTGTATCATTGATAGTTTTAGGCATTGCCCCATCTCCATGCACCCAGATCGCCATGGAGCGGTAATTAAAAAGATCGTTCGGAGAAGGGAAAATACGAGCTGCCTCACGCTGCGTATTGATTTTCACACATTTGAGCTTCATATCAATGGATTGCTCATTGCCGAGAATGATCGTCGCTCCTCCTGCAAGACGGTCACGCTGGGCACCGGGAGGCGGAGTATAACTTGTCGGAGCCGCTGTATTATCTTCTATATTTACATAATTGATCGCAAATGAATTATCCCCGGTAGGATTAAGAGTATCCAAACCTACTCTGCTGCGAGTCCACTGGCTTCCGATAAGACCAATATCATTGAAACGTAAATGTACCTTGCTCGAAAAATTCGAGAACCATATTCTATAATAATTAATGTTCGAGAAAGATGAATCTAAAATTCCCACTCCCCTTGCAAAATTTGATATCGGAATCCGGTATTGAACCCACCCTGTCCCGCTTTTTCCTATGATATATGGATTATCCGGATTAATAGGGATATCATATTCATAATAATTATCAGAAACATCTAAGATTGAGTTGCCATTAAGATCTTCTGTATCAGGATGCAATCCGTACGAACCGTCGTTCTGATTTCCTTCGGTGCCATTGATATTATCATAATTTTGGGTGTTAGCATCATAACTGTAATCGTCATTGCTCGGATCGTTTGGATTACCTGAACCCGGAAAATGTACCTTTTCCGTATCATTATTCATTTTGTCAAGACCAATATCTTCACCGGGATCGTATCGTCCGTTACCATTTATATCTTCTGTCTCTAACTTTCCATCCGGGATTATATCTTCAGAAATTGTCCCCATATCAAAGTGAAACACTCCATTATTAATAATACTCTGATCGGTTTCGCCGTCGATCTTCATCCAAAATTGAATTGCATCAGTGTTCGTGGCTTGGACATTCAAACCCTGATCCCATTGCATCAAGCCACCCCAGGTATTTTCCGGTTTTTCCGAAAGATCGGGATAAGGATTATATATACCACTCCTGCGATTCGGGTCAAAAACGACATCCAATACTTGTGCACTAGGCGCAGGCGGAGCATAACTTTTATTTGGCTGAATATCTGTTACAGGAACATCTCGCGGGAAATGTTCATACCACCATGTTTTGGATTTGCGTCTGTTAATATCGTCCTGAGAAAAACCTTTCGAAGTATATGCAGGAATATCGGGCTGTGAAGCATGCACCCATCTTCCATAGGACATCATTAAAGGAAATTCTGTTTTGCCTCCTTCGAAATCATCGAGATAGGCTATGCTGGCATTATTATCGACTGCCATCGGAGATACCTGTGTATTCGGATTAGGAAGCGAAACGGCTGCATCGAGTTTAACGGTGAGTTCTGATTTATCTTTAAGATTAAATATCGGCAAGGCATTCATGATATTTGTCAGCCAGGGCATATTAAACTTATACCCTGCGTCGGCACCCAGGATCCAATTCGAAAGCGGTTCTTCTCCCTGACGGGTTTTAATGCTGGGCTGGTGTAATGAAAAATTCATCAGAGACATGCCGATCAATCCATGATCCAAGATCGGTATTTCTCCGCGAAGCCCAAAAAGATTTTTTGTTGATGTTGTAAATATATCATGTACATCATAATCCACACTGAGCGGACCGGCTGTTGCAAGATCGGGTTTAAGAAGAGTGATCGTTCCGCCATTAACATCAACCCGGTAATCTACACCTTCGACAAGCTGCCTTCCGCCTGAACTTACACGTACGCTTCCGTCAACTATATTGAATGCATTTAAATTTATCGTTGTAGAATTCCCGCCTGAATATCTTACGGTGATGGCAATTTGATTATTCTTACTTGGGTTATAGCGAAAATTGTCATAAGTTTTCGTATAAAGTTCGGGAAAATAAAAAATTGAATCAGGTTTATATTTTAAATCAGTCCGTTTTTGTTCTGCTTGAAAATCGAGTATGCGTTTGCCAAATGGCTCGAGATACGGGAAAATAAGTGTTCCGTTGCGTTTATCTAATATCGGAGATACTTGGCCGGCGGCAAAAACGTCGAATAATCCGTCAGGCTGCCTGATACCGGGAGTTGAATTATTATATCGGTCAAGTCCCATAACGCTGATGGCTTTTTCTTGCTGCTTTAAAGCCGCTCGAACATATTCATATCCCTGACCTGTCGGAAGTGTGTAAGCAATTTTTGCTGAAAAACCGGTCTCATCAATATTTGTTGCGCCTACATAATACGAATTCTTCAGCATAGTTTTCCATCCGGGGAATGAAGGATGGAAATATAAATATTTCGGTTTTATCAGTTTTAAAACGATATCGGTATCATTTCCAATATCCTGACTACGTTCGCCATATTGTGTACCTCCAACTGTCCGATAACTTACTGCGATGATATCGCCATCGGCTGCTTCTTGGTTAAGTGTCAGGACTCCTGTAAAAAGATTAATTGAATACTGGTTTGTATCTAGGTGCTGAAGCGGACCTGCATCCCAATTTCCCCCGGGTGTTCCTCCCGCAGGTGAACCGTGAAAATTTTGTCGGTAACGTCCTTTTGGTGCAATACCCGGAAGAAGATTTCCACTCCATGCCTTTGCTACTACTCTTGAAACTTGTTGAATTGTTGTGCTTCGCCATACTTCAACTGAACCATCGACGATTGTATTATTATCTGTGACTTGATCCATCGGAACCTTTGCGTAATAATTTTCATATTTCGGAATATAGATCGTATCGAGAAAGAACGAATTCTTTCTGTAGTTGGCAGGCTGGATCACGTAATCCGTTCCTGATGAACTTCCAGGACCGCCGCCGAATGTTTTGGATTGATGATCTCCTTTTTTCTGTGCTACGATCGTCGTCAGATATAAAGGACCAAAACGCATTACGCTCTTAAATCCGAATAGTGCGGATTGAATGCCGATATATTTTGACGGAGTCTTGAGCGATACATCTCCTGCTTCAATAGATTGTATGATCTCTTCAGGGAATCCCTGATAGCTGAGTTTAAAAATATTATCAAAATTAAATTGACGCAAGCTTCCGAAATCGGTATTGATCTTAATCTTATCACCGACCGAACCGGTAATATTCATATTCACTTCCTGTTTGAAATCAAGTCCGGTCTCAGATCCTGCAAAGAGTGCTCCTGTCGTAGCTAAAAATTTATTATCACGATAGGCAAGATGAATGGCAACATCGCCGTTAACTCGTAGATTTATCGACGGTCGTCCGAAGATCGTCGGGACGATGGAAGGCGGAATTGGAATGGATATTGAACCATAATCACTTAAAATACCATTTCCTTTTTGCGGAGTTGCACTGCCCGGAGTATTTGCTCCAGCAGCGGCTGTATTAACATATTTTTGTGCAGCATCATGGTATGAATTCCGCAATGCAGTTTCCTGCTGTGCTTTGATATAATCATCAAGATTCTGTGTCTCAGGCTGTCGAATATCTGCCCCCTGCACAACATCGTGCACTGACACATTGCCCAAAGAATCAAATTGTAATTGCCGTTTAACAGGTGTGGAAATAAATCCACCGGAAGTAGGAGGTTCCGTTGTCTTGACGGCAGGGTTATCAACTTTGACAGGAGAAACAATGATCGTGCTGTCTTTCCCATGACTTCCGGGAATAAGATTACTGAAAAAATCTCCGACCTTACCAACGGTGTTACTAATAGATTCTGCAAGAGAATCGATTTTATTTACTACACTTACCTTCGAAGTATCATTTTTTGTAGAATCTTTTGGCGGAGTACTGGTAGTTGTCTTTTTTAAGCCGGAGCATGAGGAGAGAGCAAGTAAAAAACCGAAAGCAGCAATAAGAGCAAATCCGGAAGCTGAGCATATTTCGGCAGGACGGATTTTTGACCGACCAAACAGACCGAAATCCGTTCTGTTGCATTCTGCTCGCTGAAATAAAGGCAACGCTCTTTGCACTCCGGCTCGTAAAAGAAGAAGTTAACTGATGACAAGCAACATCACCCAATCTTTGAATGCAGAATGGATGATGAGTTTTTTATTAGTATATTGTGAGGCAGTTTAGTAGCCGCATGGCTTCATCCTGCGTCTTCGCGGGCTTAAAGCCCGCGCCTACCAATCCGCTTCGCTGGTTACTTTGTCACAAGTTATCGATAGAGTTCTTCCTTTAATTTTAATACAAAAAGCCTTTAATTTCAACAGAACGGTCAAATTTGCCGTTCCGAATCGATAAGGCAAAATCCATTAGTTCTTATTCATTGAGTGGATTTGGTGAGACGGACTTTAGTCCGTCCGTCTTTCCCCGATGATTTTGAATCATTCCCGCTACTCTCTTCGTTAAAAGAATAATGCCGAACGAATCACATAATCCGCTAAAGCGCTCATGGTGGCGTACGTCATTCCGTGTATGGGGTTACATCCTCAAAGAGCATATCGGTCCCTTTATCCTTGCCTTTATTGTGATCATGTTCGTCTTCCTCCTGCAATTCCTGATGCGCTTTATTGATAAGATCGTCGGTAAAGGACTTGATATATGGACAATAATTCGTCTTATAGGATTAAATCTTGCATGGATGGTTGTGCTTGCAATGCCTATGGCAGCGCTTGTTGCAAGCCTTATGGCATTCGGTTCTCTTGCCGCATCGAATGAAATGACGGCGATGAAAGCATCCGGAGTAAGTTTCATGCGAATGCTCTTCCCTGCTGTTCTTCTTGGACTTCTTCTCGCCTACACTGATCTCGTTTTTAATAACGACGTATTGCCTGATGCCAATCATGCGGCAAAAGATATGATGAATGATATTCAACGCAAGAAGCCAACATTCATTATACGTGCCGGAGAGTTTAGCGACGAAGATGCTTTACCCGGATATTCTATCCTTGCAAAAAAAACAGCTGAAAATTCCAGTGATCTTGAAGGCGTGACGATCTATGATCACTCTTCAGGAAATGAAACAAGAGTCCTTACTGCAAAAACTGCTAACCTGACTTTTACCCCTGATTATCGAAAGCTGATCTTAAAACTTCATATCGGCGAACTCCATCAATTTTTTAATAACGATCCGACTGCCTACAGGCGTGGAACATTTGAAACTTACATCGTCCGCATTCCAACATCGGGCTTCGATTTTATGCATCAAGGCGAGTCAGAACGCGGCGGCCGGGAATTATCGGCTCATGACTTAATGAAGTACGTCGTCAAACGTGACTCTGCTGCGGAAAAAGAAAAAATCTCTTTTGCCGGAATATTAAAAACCTTTGCTGATAATATTACCGATATTAGAAAGAGTTCAATAGCCGATTCAACTGTTGCCGATAGTAATCGCAAGATGCGAATCACATCAAATTTTCGTCAGAATCTGTTTCAGATACCATCAGAAGCTTCTCAGATCATCGGCACGCAGCTTGATGCTGGTAGTTATTTAGTCGAAGTACATAAAAAGTATGCCTTGCCTGCAGCATGCCTGATCTTCATACTTTTGGGCGCTCCTCTGGGAGCACTTGCTAAACGCGGCGGCATCGGAGTTGGAGTAGGTCTTTCTATCGGTTTTTTTATCCTCTACTGGGCATTCCTTATCGGAGGTGAAAAACTTGCCGATCGTGGACTCATCAGTCCCTTCTCAGGAATGTGGGCAGCAAATATTCTGCTCGGAATCCTGGGCGGTTTCCTCACTTTACGTGTTCTTAGAGAAAGGCGGGCAATCGGATTCAGATGGCTCGCTCAAATATTCAAAAGAAAAAAGACGAATGAAACAATTTCAACATAAATTTTTCCTACTCCCGATCGGCATTGCGATTTTTGTACTTTCAGCATGCTGCGAACCGGCGGCAAAAAAATCTTTTCCGATAGTCATCGATACTTCTTATACTGATACTGCAATCAAGGATGCCATTGATCTTAACATTCAAGGCTTCCCACCTCCTGATCCGTTGGATTCCGGCTATTACCCTATTTATAGTCTCGACATTAAAAATACCGGAACCGATGATGACAATTTTTCTATTTCTTTTACCAGACTTAAAAACGGATTCGTTGATTCACTTATAATCCGTCAATTGGTAAAAGCAGGTGAAACCAAGACTTTCAAAACGTACGGTCCCATTCCTTCTAACTCACAGGACTCTGCAAAAGCACGGTATTACACTTTCTATGTAAAAACTCTCGATAGCATTTCCCTTTCTGTGATGCAGCCAACAATAAACATTCATTATGGCGAATCACCAAATGGTCCCGAGCAATGCGGAAGTCCCGGAAAAGATATTTCTGTTGATCCTACAAAACTCAAGCACAAGTGATTTTGACTATCTGGAGAATCTTATAGTGGGACGGACTTTAGTCCGTCCGTAAAATAAAAGGGCGGACTAAAAGTCCGCCCTAATAAATTCATAATCCAATTCTCTCTTAGAATCTGAAATGTGCAAAAGCCTTATTTGCTTCTGCCATACGATGGGTGTCATCCCGTTTCTTGATCGTCGTGCCTTCGTTATTTGCAGCTCCTAAGAGTTCGGCGGCAAGGCGTTGTGCCATTGACTTCTCTCCTCTTGCACGGCTATATTGAATGAGCCAGCGTAGTGCAAGAGCGTTGCGGCGCTCAGGTCGAACTTCCGTAGGAACCTGATAAGTCGCTCCACCAACACGGCGCGAACGAACTTCAACTGCCGGAGCAGCATTTGCTACTGCCTTCTTAAACATTTCCAGGCCATTCTGACCGGATTTTTGCTCCATAATATCGATGGCATCATACATGATGCGCTGGGCAATGCCTTTCTTGCCATCGAGCATAAGGGAATTAACAAACTGCGTTACAAGCGTATCGCCGAATTTAGGATCTGGCGTACGCGGACGTTTCGAAGAGGTATGTTTTCTCATTGATGTTGTTTAATGTGTTATACACGAACCGGATAAGCTGCTCCTCTATTTAGAAAAATAGATGCCTTCCGATCACCATCCATTCAAAAAAGAACGGACTCCAAATAAAATTATTTCGGCTTCTTTGCGCCATATTTCGATCTTGCCTGTTTGCGGTTCTGTACGCCTTGCGTATCAAGTGTTCCGCGAATGATATGGTAACGTACGCCGGGAAGATCTTTCACTCTTCCGCCGCGGATCATCACGATCGAATGCTCCTGAAGATTATGACCTTCGCCCGGAATATAAGCCGTTACTTCAATGCCGCTTGTGAGTTTCACTCGGGCAACTTTACGCATAGCTGAATTCGGCTTTTTCGGAGTTGTCGTATAGACGCGTGTACAAACGCCTCTGCGCTGCGGTGAATTTTTCAGCGCTGGAGATTTGCTCTTAAAAATCAGTTCTTCGCGTCCTAAACGCACCAATTGGTTAATTGTCGGCATGAATCCTTATTTTTTGACTAAATTTGTCCCTAAAAAGTTAGAGGGCATTAAACCAAAATTGAGGCAGTTCGGTTCGCAGATTTGAGTTTTATTGACCATATCAAATTATATTTTGACTATTTCTGCATTTAAGGGGTTTTTTGAACTGAGTTCAGCCTTCAATTAGGCTGTTTCCTTTTTCTTTGCGGACTTCAGCGAAATTCCTGCACTGAACATGAAGATCAATCCGATGACCGTGATAATAATGTAATTCGCTGCATGAGTTATCGTTGCAAAAGCTATTGCCGTTGAAGCGTTAATACCAAAAAATAAAATAAGCGCCTGCGAAATAAAATAATGATATGTGCCTGTTCCGCCGGGAGTAGGGATCGTGATCGCAATTCCTGCAAGTGCAAGAAGAACAACAGCGCCTTTAAATCCGATTACTTCAATACCTGAACCGGCAAGAGCATATATTCCGAAATACGTTGAAGTAAGATAACATGCCCAAACTGCAACCGTACCAAAGATGATCGGAATAGCTGTATCGCGCTGCAAGCCATGAAGCCCAATAGTAAATGTTTCAAATGCACGAGCAAGTGGGGCTGCAATCTTAATCGGAAATATTTTATGAATTAAACCTAAAAAGAAATTCGAAACTCTCTTGCTGACAAAGATCGCAACAAAGACGATAAGTCCGGCAGAAATAATAATAAGTAAAGGAATCGCTGCTCCTGCAAGATCAGGGAATGCAGATCTGAACTCTTTCTCATAACTAAAAAGCGAGAAGACAAAAAGCGATCCGAGAGCGATGACATCAAAAATTCTCTCTACAATGATCGTTGCAAGTGTACCTGAAAATGGCATTTTTTCTTCAGCAGATGCCATGGCAGGACGAATCAATTCTCCCGAACGCGGAATAACATTATTCATGGCATATCCTGCCATTACTGCCTTAAAAGCTATCCATAAACTGGTATTCGGTTTGATCGGTCGCAGTAAGAACTGCCATCTCCATCCGCGAACTAAATGCGCAAGAATCTGGAATAATACTAAAAGAGCAATTGCCCAGATATTTGTATGTCCAAGTTCATTTCCTATTACATTAAAATCCTGTCCCCGAAACGCAAGATAAAGCGCTCCGGCAGTAATGGTAAATGCAAGAAGATATTTTAGTAGATTTTTGATATTCATATAGTTGAGGACTAGACACCTTCGCCTACCGAATCTTCAACCGTTAGTTGCCCCAACTCCTGCAATGCCATCTGGGCAGCTGCTTGTTCTGCTTCTTTTTTCGAATGTCCCTTTCCTCCTCCATGAACGATGCCGCCGACCATTACTTCGACATTGAAAATTCGTGCATGATTTGGTCCATCTTCACTTACCGTCAGATAACGCGGAACGCCTTTTTTCTGGGATTGAACAAATTCCAAGAGCATGGATTTATAATTCGTGTCTGAAAGCATTAACTCATCGCGGCGCGTATGAGTAATTATATGACGATAGATAAAATCACGGGCTGCATCCATTCCGCCATCGAGATAGATTGCTGCGATAATTGCTTCATAGGCATCTGCAAGCAAAGTCATCGAGCCACGGAGGAGTGCATTTTGTGCAGAAGTAGAGAGCAGCATAAATTGTTCAAGCTCGAGTTCGGATGCATGTTTAGCAAGCGCAGCACCGGAGACAAGACGTGAACGAAGTTTAGTCAAATCACCTTCGGGAAGATTCTGAAATTCACGGTAGAGATATTCACCAATGACAAGATCAAGTACGGCATCTCCAAGAAATTCCAACCGTTCATTTGACTGCATTCCGGGCTCAGTAACGAACTGAAGATAAGAACGATGAGTAAGCGCCTGAAGGAAATAGACGCGATATTTGATCACGTAACCTAATCGTTGTTCCAGAAGATTAAAATCGCCGGCGCTAAGCACACCCCGGGCAACTCCCGGAATTGGAGGAGATTCTGGAACTGGGGGAGCTTTGCGTTCGCCCCAAAGAGAGAAGAGTGGTCGCTCACCACTTATCAAGCGCTGGCGCCTTGCCTCGCCTATCTCGCGATAATGATCTAATCTTGCACGAACTTTATCGAAAAAATTCTTTGCTTCGCCGTTAGTTTGTTTCACAATTCTTCAAAGAGAATGAAAGCGCGGCAAATACTATTCAGCATACTTCTGGAAAATAAGCGTTGCATTATGTCCGCCAAAACCAAAACCGTTACTCATCGCAACGTCAATTTTCATTGGACGTGCAATGTTGGGTACATAATCAAGATCACATGCAGGGTCAGGGAATTCATAATTTATTGTAGGGGGAGCAGTTTGGTTATCGATGGCAAGCACACTGATGATCGCTTCTATTGCTCCTGCAGCACCAAGAAGATGCCCCGTCATTGATTTCGTTGCGCTGATGGCAACCTTATTTGCATGTTCGCCGAATGTGGTTTTGATCGCTTGCGTTTCAGAAATATCTCCCGGCGGAGTAGATGTTCCATGTACATTGATGTAATCAATATCTGTCGGAACGAGTCCGGCATCAGCAAGAGACATTTTCATCGAACGAACAGCGCCTTCGCCTCCGGGAGCTGGTAGAGTGATATGATGAGCATCAGCAGTTGAGCCAAAACCCGTCAGCTCGGCATAAATTTTCGCGCCTCGGCTTTTAGCATGTTCAAGCTCTTCGAGAATCAGCGTTGCACCTCCATCACCCATGACAAATCCATCCCGCTCTTTATCGAAAGGACGGCTTGCTTTTTCAGGTGCATCGTTTCGTGTCGAAAGCGCTTTCATTGCATTGAAACCACCAACGCCCATCGGACAAATTCCTGCTTCAGCGCCACCGGCAACCATAACGTCCGTAAGTCCGCGCTGAATATACATCATCGCATCAATGATTGCATGATTACTTGTTGCGCAAGCACTCGTCGTTGCATAATTCGGTCCTTTGAATCCATAGCGCATGGAAATATATCCGGCGCAAATATCGGAGAGGATCATCGGAATAAAAAACGGAGATATCCTATGCGGACCTTTCGTCTCATAGACCGATTCCTGCTGCTTAAAATTCATCCACATCCCACCGATGCCGGAGCCATAGATCACGCCGACGCGCTCTTTATTTATGGCATCGAGATTCAATCCTGAATTCTCAACAGCCATAATGGTTGCTGCCATTCCGTACTGCGTGAAAAAATCCATGCGATTGGAAAGCTTACGGTCAACAAACTTCAGAACGTCGAAATCTTTTACCTCGCAGGCAAACGTCGTATCGTATCCGGCCGGATCAAAACGGGTAATTCGAGCAGCGCCCGATTTTCCCTTCATAAGACTTTCCCAAATTGTAGGTATGTCATTTCCTATCGGAGTAACTGCCCCGATACCCGTGACGACAACTCTGCGCTGATTCTGCGACATAGATCGGGGGATTAGTATTATTTCTTCGAATTAATATAGGTTACTGCATCGCCGACTGACTGGATCTTTTCCGCATCTTCATCGGGGATCTGTAAACCGAATTCTTTTTCAAACTCCATTACGAGTTCAACAGTATCGAGAGAATCTGCGCCTAAATCCTTGGTGAAGGACGCTGCCGTTGTGACCTGAGATTCTTCGACGCCAAGTTTAGAGACAATGATCTCACGAACTTTCGATTCAACGTTCATATCTGACATAGTATTTTAGAATATATTTTTTGTGTGAAAATTTAATTTATAAAATTACATCGCCATTCCGCCATCAACTCTGATCGTTTCGCCGGTAATATAGTCGGCATCAGATGAGGCGAGAAATGCTGTAAGTCCGGCGATCTCCTGCGGACGTCCGATACGCTTAAGCGGAATCATATCCATGATCGCTTTACGCTGCACTTCGCTAAGCTTTTCCGTCATATCGGTTTCGATATATCCA
>JANYLL010000136.1 GCA_025357895.1 Ignavibacteriota bacterium | reverse complement strand
TCGCGAGGATCGATCTCGACGCTGATTTCAGCATCTTTAGCAATTGTAAAATGCTTTCGAATGCTGCTGCCAAGTTTACGGATCTCTGCGGGGGTTAAGTGCGTAGGGGTTCCTCCCCCCCAATGCAATTGAATGACATTTCTATCGCCGATCGCTTCACTTGTCATTTTTATTTCCCGTTCGAGATAATCGAGATATTCTTTTATGCGGTCACGGTTATTTGAAACAAGCATGGTACATCCACAAAAATAACAGAGGGTATCACAAAACGGAAAGTGAAAATACAGAGAAATATCATCTCCGGAACGATAGAGACTTTCTATCCTTGCATGAGTAGAATAGTTTTTCTTAAATGCAGGAGCAGTCGGGTAGCTTGTATACCGAGGTCCGGGTTTGCTGTATTTTTGAAGCAGCGGTAGTAGTTCAACAACGTTCGTATTCATAGTTTTTCGAAATGTGCCGTAAAATGCCTGAGCGCTTCAAGCTCATGCGTAATGCGTAAGCCGCGCACTTCTTGTTTTGTCCTAATAATTTCATCAAAGACTTCGATCACATAATCAATATGACTTTGTGTATATACTCTTCGAGGAATTGCCAACCTGACTAATTCCTTCGGAGCAGGAATAAGTTTTCCACGCTTATCATATTTCCCAAACATGACCGAGCCAATTTCCACGCAACGAATTCCGCCTTTTATATAGAGCTCACATACAAGTGCTTGCCCCGGGTATTCATGAAGAGGTATTTGCGGATATAATTTTGCAGCATCAATATAGATAGCATGTCCGCCGGGAGGCATGATTAAGGGGATACCTTTACTAAAAAGATGTTCTCCTAAATATGCAGTACTTCTGATACGGTAATGTAAATAATCAGGATCGAATACTTCACGCAGCCCGATCGCTATTGCATCCATATCACGTCCCGCAAGGCCGCCATAAGTGACGAAACCTTCGGTGATGATGAGTAAATTCGTGCAGGCTTGTGCAAGTTTATGATTGCGCAAAGCAAGAAATCCACCGATATTTGCTAGAGCATCTTTCTTTGCGCTCATGATGCATCCATCTGCAAGAGCGAACATTTCCTGAGCAATTTTGCGATACGTTTTACTCTTGAATCCGACTTCACGATTGCGAATGAAATAAGAATTTTCAGCAATACGACAGCAATCAATAATAAAGAGAATCTTATTCTTTTTGCAGATCGCAGAGACCATTCGGGCATTATGCATGCTAACAGGCTGCCCTCCGCCGCTATTATTGGTTACGGTAAGAATTACTGCTGCGATATTTTGAGAGCCATGGGTTTTAATATGCGATTCTAATTTCGCCGTATCCATATCACCCTTAAACGGCTGATCGAATGTAACCATCGAAGACTCAGGCATCGGAATATCAATTGCCGTAGCATCGGTGAATTCAATATTGGCACGTGTAGTATCGAAATGCGTATTGCTAATGAAGATCTTTCCTTTCCCGCCGAGATATCCATAGAGGATCCGTTCAGCGGCGCGTCCCTGATGCGTTGGGAGGATATGCGGATAGCCGGTAAGATCATGAATCTCCGCTTCAAGACGAAGCCAGCTTTTCGCACCTGCATAGGATTCATCACCCGACATCATTGCCGACCATTGTGCAGCAGACATTGCCGATGTACCACTATCAGTAAGAAGATCGATAAGTACATCATCACTATGAAGCAAGAAAGGATTATAATGAGCGCGTTTGAGGTAACGCTCTCGTTGATGTTCGGTAGTCACCCTGATGGGCTCGACCGATTTAATTTTGAAAGGTTCAAATATTGTTTTATATTTCATAACCGCTCAAATCTTGCCTGAAAGAACCGAAGATATTTTGGTTCATACACCATCTTTAATCCTCGTGCTTTTTTCCGGTTATCATAGACGGATGCAACAGATTCAAAAACAACATCCATGTGCGCCTGAGTATAAACACGGCGTGGAATAGTGAGGCGTACAAGCTCAAGTTCGGGTTTATTTTCTGTTCCGGTATCTTTTTGCCTTCCTGCTGAGACGATCCCTCTTTCCATTGAGCGTACACCGGAATCAAGATAGATTTCAGCAACAAGTGTCTGCGCCGGATATACTGATTGCTTCAAATGAGGATAAAATCCTTTTGCATTTAGGAATACTCCGTGACCACCGATAGGTTTAACTATCGGAATTCCGGCAGCAAGCATTTTCTTCCCGAGATATTCTACCTGACCCACTCGTGCTCGGATATGATCATCGTGTACAGATTCTGTTATGCCAATAGCCATTGCTTCCATATCACGACCTGCAAGTCCGCCATACGTGTGCAATCCTTCATATACTACGACCATATTGCTTGCAGCTTCATAAAGATTCTTATTATTCATTGCAAGGATACCGCCGATATTAACAAGAGCATCTTTCTTTGCACTCATTGTTGCACCATCGGTAAGCATGCAAATTTCTTTAATGATCTGGGCAACATGTTTATTTTCGTATCCTTTTTCGCGTTGTTGAATGAAGTAGGCATTTTCTGCAACGCGAGTCATATCATGAATGATAGGAATCTTATGCTTCTGCGTGAAAGCACGGAGTTCGCGCAAATTTTTCATTGAAATAGGCTGGCCGCCAGCCATATTCACGGCAGTTGCAATACAGACATACGGGATTTTTTTTGCCCCAACCTTTTTAATCAGTGCATCGAGTTTTTTTAGATCAACATTGCCTTTGAACGGATGTTCGTTCTCAGCATCGTGGGCTTCATCGATAACTATATCGACGAACGTGCCGCCTGCTAATTCCTGATGCAAGCGTGTCGTTGTGAAATACATATTTCCGGGAATAAAATCGCCGGGCTTGATCAAAATCTTTGAAATAATATTCTCTGCGCCGCGTCCTTGGTGAGTAGGAATGACATATTTATATCCGTAATATTTCCTCACCGCTGCTTCGAGATGATAAAAATTCTCGCTGCCGGCGTATGCTTCATCA
>JANYLL010000134.1 GCA_025357895.1 Ignavibacteriota bacterium | reverse complement strand
GGCGGCTTTGGCGGACTCTATGATGCCAACTTTCCCGGAATGAAATCGCCGGTGCTTGTATCGAGCACCGATGGAGTCGGCACAAAAATAAAATTCAAAAGAACCGGCTCGTCAGTTGAAGGATCTTTATTTATCTTAAAGGCGATTGAAAAATGCGACGAAGTTTTTTTTGTGTAGAGGGCGAAATCTGCATTTGCCAGTGAAACCATGCCTGTGGCCCCGCTATAATATGCAAGTTGAAGATCCGGTAATGAATCAGCAGAAACGCTTATGCTTATCGAATCAAAATCCGATAATGAATATGAGGCATCACTAAATTTGAAAGAAAGCTTCGTGAGTTCTAACGACTTTGTGAGTTCACGGGTAGTGCCCTGTTTTGCAAGGTTAGAACTGTCAGGGGGAATAGATGCAATAGTTGATTGAATCTGTCCCACCGGATCATTAGAAAAAACTACGAATGCAGTTCCTGGAGTTGTATTAAACGTAAAATAATCATCAATACCATTCGTTGAACTGCATGAAAGCAGTGTAGATAGTATGAGGAGACTTGGTAAAAAAATAAAAAAGATTCTCTTGTTGATTATCACGTTTATAAAGGATCAGCAATAAATGTAAAAGTATAATCGGTCTGAATAGTAATAGTTTTCGATGGCGCAGTATTGAGCTTAAATGTTGCTTTGAACCTTGCCTTGGAATCCTTAAAATAGGAAACGAAATTTGTATCACTTAAATTGTATGAGTTCGTTTTTCCCGCGTATGTTCCGAGTGTAAGTTCTGTAGCTCCCTGATCTTTAGCAGATCAACAAAAAACATGCAAAATATTGCAGCCTGGGGATATGGGGAATTTCTCTCATAAACTATTGCAACGGATTAGCACTGAATGTTAATGTATAACTTGTTAAAAGATTCACCGTTTTCGGCGGAGCATTCTTCAAACGAAAGGTAACATAAAAACTATCCTTCGGATTTTTAAACTGTGGTGCAAAATCAGCCTCAGTAAGTATCTTTTGGTCACCCGTTCCGATATAAGTAGCGAGCAGGACTTTACTTTGCTGGCTTGTACCAACTGAGATGGTCATCGTATCAATATTGGTACGTGGGTATGCGATACTGTCGTCGATGGCAATTGTCATACCGGTAAGTTTTAATGTTCTTACAAGAGATAACGAAGTTTTTTGCTTTGCAAGGTCAGCGCTATCGATACCAACCGGTACACCCGGCGGCGCAAAAGTTATTCCAACAGGCGTGAGAGCAGGAATCGGAATATCCGGAGCATCCTTAGTAATGCTAAACGTCAAAAGATTACTGATCGCTTGGTTTACCTGTTTACATGATACTATCAGACAGACAAGCAAAAGGAGAGAAGGAAAGACGGGGCTATAGTGTTTGGTTGTTTTCATAAGCATTTTAACGTGTTAATGTATAATGGTGTTCCAATGGTACGCAAATTATAACAATGAGGATTCTTAACTAATGCCATACACCGATCTTATTATCCGTAACCGACATGAACGCAGACTCTTGAAAGGGCATCTCTGGGCATTCAGCAATGAATTGATAGAGATCCGTAAAGATATTCCTGCCGGAACGATCGTCAGGCTTCTCCGCGAATTTGATAATAAGCCCTTCGCTCTTGCTTTTTATCATCCGAATTCGCTCATAGCTGCACGAATAATTACACGCGATGTAACAAAAGAGATCGGCGAAGCTTTTTTTCGTTCAAGGATTGAACGCGCTGCCGAGCGCAGAGCACTTTTGTTAAAAGAGCGCAATGCCGTTCGGCTTATTCACGGGGAAAGTGATTTTCTTCCCGGACTGATCGTCGAAAAGTATAATGACATCATCACTTTCCAGATCACTTCTGCTGGAATGGAACTTCATAAAGAGCTGATCGTATCTTTATTAAAGGATATCTTTTCTCCTCGAGCGATAATTGAAAAAAATAAATCACATCTACGTAAACTTGAAGGACTTCCTGAAATAGAATCTGTGATCTTCGGCTCTGAGACCGAAACGGTCATTCATGACGGTGCTGGCACAAAATTTGCAGTATCATTGCTAAAAGGTCAGAAAACCGGATTTTATTTAGATCAGATGGAAAACCGGACTGCGTTCGCAAGATATGTGAAACAGAACGATTCCGTTCTTGATTTATTCAGTAATGAAGGAGGCTTTGCGCTCAATGCTTCCGCAAAAGGTGCAGATGTCGTTGCCGTTGACGCTTCAGAACAAGCTCTGCTGTCTTTGAATGCAAATGCAGCACTAAACGGAGTTTCGGAGAAAATTCAAACGATAACAACAGATTGTTTTGATTATCTGAAAGATTCGAATGTGAAATTCGATGCCATCATTCTCGATCCGCCGTCACTTTTGCGATCAAAAAAAGAACTGAATACGGCAAAAAAAGCGTACTTTACTTTGCATAAAAATGCAATGAAGTGTACGAAGCAGGAAGGAATTTTGGGAACGGCATCGTGCTCGCATCATTTTACGCGAGAGCTATTCTTAGAGGCGATTCGTGATGCAGCTTCAGAAGCCGGACGAGCCGTGACGATCTTGGAGGAGCGCGGAGCAGGAGCCGATCATCCGGTTTTGGCAATGATGCCTGAAACGGAGTATTTAAAAATGTTTATTTTAAGAATACATTGAGTTATGATAGTATGGGTAGGCGCAGGGCTTTAGCCCGCGAACGTGTTTCATGATGTAAGATTCTCGTGCGCTGAAGCCCTGCGCCTACCGAAGAATGACACCGTAAAATGTAACTTTCACCCCGCTTGGCGGGTTATTATATATGATGAGATTCAGATTCTTACATATTGCCTTTCTCTTAGCTGTACTTTTCAGTTCAGCTATATCCTTTGCTCAAACTCCCATGGGCACTCCGAAGACCAACAGCCCGAAGGATACTGCTATTATTTTCCAATCGCCAAGACCGTTACTCGAAGATAACACAACCTCGAATGCGCTCAATAATTCAGCTGGCTTTTCAGGCCTTGTCAATGATTACGGATTCGGTCTGGGATTATATTATCGCAGAAATTTATTTACAGATGTTAGTGGTTTAATCACCTTTGATTTCGGCACTGCAAAGGGACCGAAAGAATTTGGATTAAGCGATGAAATAAAGATCAATCGCATTTACGTCATGCCTCTTTTTGCTTCGCTGCAATACAGGATTTTAAGCAATGCTTTAGGGGAAGGATTGAGGCCATACGTTACTGCAGGTGCAGGACCTGCATTTATTGCAACTACAGATGCCTCGCAGGATTTTTTTCCGGCACTACTACATCCGAGATTCACAACTACCTTCGGTGGATTTTTTGGAGTTGGTGCAAACTTTGGCAGCGATCCGAAGACAACTTTCGGAGCAAGCATAAAATATTACATCATTCCCTACCGTTCTCCCGGAGTTGAAAGTACACAAGGATTATTCCTCACAGATTTTAGTGGAGCATCATTAACCGTAAGTTACGGGTTTAATTTCTAAAAAAACTACGATTTTTTTTCATAGTTCATATTTCCGATTTCATATTTTCCCCTCAGTGCTTCACGATGATTTCCTCATTCCGAACCACCGAACCATTGGAGGTGATACTGACATGATATCTGCCGCTTGCAAGGTTGCGCGCATCTAAAGATAAACTATGCCCTACAGGCTGGACAAGACCTACTACACTTGCTCCAACGGCATTATGGACTTCGATCTGCACATTTGGGTATAGGCTAATATCGGTATTGATCGTGCAAAAATCCTTGACAGGGTTTGGATAGGAAGGATGATTGACATATTGATCTTCGCTTTTCTTTACGGTACTCGTAGTCGGAGCTGACATAGTAATAGTATAAAGCGGTGTGCTCCCTGCACGAACCTGAGTGGTACGCATGATGCCATCGTGAGGAATAATGCTCACTTTGAAATCAAGCCTGCCTGATTCGCCAAGATCAAAGGGAAGAGGCTTCAATGACTCAATCGCAAAATCCGAAGAATCATCTACCGATAACGATTCGATCCTCATAGCAGAGCCATAAGGATTAGCGATCGAATAAATTTTTTCAGCACTTTGCGATAAGGCAGCAGAAGCAAAAAACAGAACTCCCAACAGACAACAACATTTCAATATCTTCATCTTCTTAGATAGGTCAGTAATTCGCCAGAGCGAATTCAAAAAAAAAGATGCACAACTAAAAGCAAAAAAATAAATGCACTAAGTACAAAGATATTTTTGATGAAATAATTCCGCGTTTTGGTGGGAGGAAGTGGAGAGAAAATTTTATATAATTTTATTTCTTTGATAAAAAAAGACTCCGCCTTCTTACGAGCGGAGTCCCATCGGTATTCTATAAGTTGTCTCTGATTTTCGGAGGTATTTTTTTGTGACGTGAGAAAAAAAACTTTTTTACACTGTCTGCACACGCATTGCGAAAAATTCTTCTAACGGATATTGCGCTACTGCTTTTTCAGCCATTACTTTCTGGATCAGATTTCCCTTTTCCATTACCAGAAAATATGCTGCGATACGTTTATTATCATCAAAACATGTCGGAAGCGAAAGACGCTCAAGCGCTTCTTTAACTGATATGTCGTAGATGGTTTCCATAAGTTCGTAAAGAATAGAGTTAATAATTCGTTCGGGGATGATGCGAAATTCTTAATAAACTCTGACATACAAAATTACGCATTTACTATGCAGGCGGATTTTACAACTTTACTCTTTTCTGATTGTGTATTTATATGTTTGAAGCTGTTATGCCGAGCAAGACTTTTATATACAGTGTAAAGAACAATGCCTCTTTCCGCCTTTTCTTTTCGCTAAAAAGATCTCTGATTGCGATGACATGAAGGTCTGCAAGTTCAGAACACTTTCGCTAGTTCACAATGAAGTTAATAAATATTATTCCCACTTTGATATATCGACTATTGACGACCGACTTCCTAAAATTTCGCTTTTTAAACGAAGCCGGAAAAAAGTGCTTATATTGGTACGTGCTCTTATGGGCACCTATGCTACCGAAATTGCCAACGGCAGCACATTCTAAGGCAATAAGTTATTGATTTATAAAAAGATACGAATATGTACGCAGAACCTAAATACGAAACCATCCCTATGCGCGAGGCGCTTCCCGCCCAGCAATCCAAGGTACTGGACTTTGTTGAGGAGTTCATCGACATCTCCGGCTATCCCCCGTCAGTTGCCGAGATCACCGAATTTCTGGGCGTTTCTTCAACGTTCGGAGTTCGTAAACATCTTGAAGCGCTTATTAAAAAAGGCTTCCTCGTCCGCGGCGGTACAGGGCTATCACGTTCGCTGATGGTAGCGCGCCCCTCGATGTCATCGGGCGGTGTCAGGCGCACAAGCTCAGTGCCGATCCTCGGCAGAGTTACTGCCGGTGCGCCGATCCTTGCTGTGGAGAATCTCGAAGGCTGGC
>JANYLL010000093.1 GCA_025357895.1 Ignavibacteriota bacterium | reverse complement strand
AAAAGTGCGGCAATGAGTATGTTTCGATTTTTCATTTTTCAGTTTTATTTTTTTGAAATAAAACCCGAAACGAAATGGTTTACATACTTGTACGTCCAATACGGGTATGTGCCATTCCGTTTTCGGATTGGTATGCGCCTTTATAGTACAATGGGGCGGTAGGCGCAAGTTTGCCGCTCCAAAATTTTTTGGATTTGTCCTTAAAAAATATGATGTATCGGAGATCACGGGTTTATTTACTAAGCTAACTCCGGCAAACTTAAGCGATTCTCGTTTTCTTATCGTAACGAGATTAATACCAATCAATAATTCGGTTATAGGTGCTCGTAATAATGGGGTGCAATATACTACAATAATTAGAAAATTGTCACTCAATTTTCTAATTATTTATCAACAACTTATCCACATAAAATATAATAATTTGAGCACCTTGACAAATGATTTTCTTTGTCGTATATTGTCTGTGATATGAAAGGCACCATGTTAAGCTAAAATGTGAAGAGAAAAATTAGGGTAAGAGAAAAGTGTGTGTGCGAAATGTTATGTAGTTGAATTTTAATGAGGTTACGGAGGCTCTTTTCGGAAAATAAGGGGAAAAGGATTACAGATTATCGAGGAATTCCTGGAGGATTATCCTCGCTGCTTCTTCATCCTTTCGGTGCTTTTCTTCGCGTTTGGATTTGCTCCAACCCTGCTCTGAGATATTTGCCTGCGCCATAACGGAGGTAAGGCGCTCGTCGTAAAAATGATGTTCGATGTTTTTCGTATCGAGCTTTGCAAAAAGCTTTTCGGCGAAGGCGCGGACCTGTGTGGTGAATTCGCTATCGGTTCCTGCAAGCGTTCTCGGAAGACCTAAGATAACGCAGCCGATATGTTCGGTTTCGATAATGGCAAGAATTTCTTTCAGGAGGCGGTTCGTATTTTCCAGAAAATTAAAAGGGCGCGCCAGCATCCTCAGCTCATCACTGATGGCAAGCCCAACTCGTTTGGAGCCGTAATCAATAGCTAATACGCGAGATTGGGAAAAGGATGAAGAATGAAGGATGAAGGATGAATCGGAATTATTTTCATCCTTCATCCTTTCGCCTACATCCTTGTATTTATTCTTCATATCTCTCTGCTGAGGTGACCCCTCGTACATGCCGGAGCTTTTCGAGGAGGCGGCTTAGGTGATACGTATTTTTTACATAGACCGTCATTTTACCGTCGAACATCTGATCGGTAGTATCAATACTAAAAGAACGGATATTGGTATTATTGTAGCTGGATATGACATGAGTCAGATCGCTTATCATGCCGGGGCGGTCTTCGCCATAGATTCGGATGCCGACAAGATAATCTGCCGCTTCAGTGCCTGGCCATTCGACATCGATGAGGCGTTCTTTACGGGTATCAAGCTGCATTAGCGAAATATTATGGCAACTTCTTCTATGGATCTTTACGCCATGCCCGATCGTAACGATGCCTACAACATCATCGCCCGGCACAGGTGTGCAACATTTGGCATAACTATAAAGCAGATCGTCGCGCTTGCCCTGAATAAGGATACCTGTCTGCCTGCGTGATTCTTCAAGATACGGAGCTTCTTTCGGAGCAGAAACTTCCTCCTTCTTTTCCGGTCCCCCCGGCTTGATAAAATCGCGAAGCTCTGAGATGATATCATCAATATCAACTTTCGCATCGGCGATCGCAAGATGAAGCTTTCCGATATTGCCTGAACTTGTCGTTGTAGCAAATTTAGCAAGTGTGTCGTCATTTACGTGAAGCTTTGCCTTGGCAAGACGTTTCTGAAGAATGTCCTTTCCTTCAAGAATCTTGACGCGTTGTTCCTCATTGAGGAATTTGCGAATCTGGTTACGCGCCTTATGCGTTACGACAAACTGCTCCCAATCTGGGTTTGGGCGCTGATTTTTTGAGGTGATGATCTCAACCTGATTTCCTGAGACAAGTTTCGTATGAAGAGGCACGATCTTTCCGCCGACTTTTGCACCGATCGTACGTAAGCCAACATGTGTATGAATCTCAAAAGCGAAGTCAACGATCGTAGAGCCTTTCGGTAAAATCTTCAAATCTCCTGTAGGCGTAAATACATATATTTCATCCTGATAAAGGTTTAGTTTAAAGCTTTCCATCAGCGCCTTTGGTGCGTCATCACCATGCTGCTCGAAGACGTTAGAAACCCATTTTACCCATTCATCAATATCCGGATCGGTCTTGGTAATATTCTCCTTATATTTCCAATGTGCAGCCACTCCCTTCTCGGCAATTTCGTGCATTCCCTTCGTGCGGATCTGGACTTCAACCATCTTTCCGGTCGGTCCGATGACGGTCGTATGAATGGACTGATATCCATTCTTTTTTGGTACGGAAATATAATTCTTGAAGCGTTCAGGAACAGGTGTATAGATCGAGGAGACGATACCATAGACGGAAAAGCAATCGTTATCGTTCTTTGTATCAATAATAATACGGATAGCAAAAAGATCGTAAAGATCTTCGACCTTTTTGCCAAGACGGATCATTTTATTATAGATCGAGAAGATATGCTTCGGTCTGCCGACGATCTCGAATTTGTATCCTTCTTTCTGTAACTCTGCTTTGATCGGCGATACGACATCGGCAATATAATTTTCTCTATCAACCCGTGTCTCGACAAGGAGTTTTCTTATATTATCGTACGCTTCGCGGTTTAAGACTTTGAAGGAGAGATCTTCCAATTCCCATTTAACTTTTGCCAAACCGAAGCGATGAGCGAATGGCGCATAGACGTCAAGCGTTTCTTTTGCCATCCGAAGCTGGCGTTCAGGAGGTAAGAATTCGATCGTCCGCATATTGTGCAGACGGTCAGCGAATTTGATGAGCATAACGCGCACATCGTCCACCATCGAAAGCATTAGCTTGCGATAGCTTTCTGCCTGAGTAATTTCGCGGGATTTGAAAATATCCGATATCTTCGTTGCTCCATCAACAATACCTGCAACTTCATCACCGAATTCCTCTCTGATCTCCTCAAGGCTGTAAGCCGTATCCTCAACGACATCATGGAGCAAGGCACAGGCAACCGAAACATCATCGAGCGGAATTTCCTGCGCAACGATCATGGATACGGCGAAGGGATGAATAAAGTAGGGCTCGCCCGAGGCTCGGCGGTCATTCTTATGAGCATCGTAACAAAGGCGCAGCGCCTTAGTCACCATTGCTTCATCAAAGTTTTTTAGATTCTTCCGGCAGGCTTCAAGGAGTTCGTGAAGCTTTTCTTTATAAATCGTTTCGCCGGTCTCCTCAGTTTTTTTTAAGGAAACGGAATCCTCTTCACTACCTTCAGGCTGCGAAGTAACGGGTAAAGGCGTTATGGATATTTCCGTTTTCATAAATAGAATTCATACTTCATAATGCGCATTCTTATTGATATCTCTTCACACCGAACCAACCGAAGTATAAGGTTGCTCCGACATTCAAATGCGTAAAAACAATGGGATCGCCGGCAGTATTAAAATCAAACCCGTTAATCTGGGGTTCGCCTGTAAAAAGAAAGCCGGCACCTATCTGAGCGAATGGCGTAAGAATAAATTTATCACCAAGTTCCCAATCAAAACGAGCGCCAATAAGACCTTTCATACCTCCACGAGAAAATGAATGCTGCAACGATCCGTCGGAATTAGCGAGTCTGAGACCATTGGAATCAGCCTTATAAAATGTCTGTGTATTGGTGATCGTTACGTGCATATACCCTAAACCAATATAAAATTTTACAGGGCTGCGCGGATTGATGACAAAACGAAAATCGAATGAAAGGTATTTTGTCGACATATCTTCGCGAGTCGGCACATAATAATCTTGTTTAGGCCGTTTTGTAGTATCGAGCCGATCAGGCGGTGAATTAGGGCCGCTGCGGAACAGTCCATCACGGGTAAGGTCATCGCCGAATGTAAATGAATTATAAGATATTTCAAAATCAATACCTCGTGTAATAGCCGTACCAATTGAAAACGAAGTAGCAAGTACAGAGGTCGGAGCTAGTTGCTGACGACGTCCTTGGTTAACTCCGGAAAGATTACCGATTCCTACACCGGCGCCAATACCAATAGCTTTCCATGCAATGGGCGTTTTCGCTCTCTCCCTGACACGTTCTTCCTCCGCTATTTTTTCTACTGCGCGAATGGAATCTTTGCGAGCCTGATCAATGGCATCACGCATGAGATCTTCCTGCTCCCGTTGTACAGTCTTAATAGAATCTCTACGGCGCTCATCCTGAGCACGCATAAGTTCATCACGCTGCTTCTTAATGATCTCTTCGTTCTCGCGACGTTCTTTTGTCATCACGGAATCCGGAGGTTTATTTCCGACCTGTGCCAGCAGATGATCGGCGGAAAAAAGAAATGCAATAAAAAAAACTGCAATTCCTGCTGTTCGTAAAAAAAGCCGTTTGGCATTTTGTGTCGTCAATGTCATTATTTCGTTTACGTCTTTCTGTTTAATTTCTGCGATCTTTTGGGCGATCAACCCTAAATATTCAGGCGAATTCCGCCTTCCGCGATGCGGAACCGGAGCAAGATATGGAGAATCGGTTTCGATAAGAATCCTGTCCTCCGGAGTTTCGCGGACAACATCGGTCAGTTTCGTATTCTTATAGGTGATATTGCCAGTATAACTAACACAAAAACCAAGTGAAACGGCTCTCTTCATTTGTTCGGAATTACCGGAAAAACAATGGAGCTGTCCGTTCGTACCATTTCCACTACTTTCTTTGTAATACTCACTGATGATTCCCAGCGTTTCATCAATGGAATCCCTTGTATGAATAATGATAGGCTTGCCTTTTTCGATTGCCAATTCGATCTGCTCACGAAATGCTTTGATCTGCTGCTCTTTCGGGCAGAAGTCATAGTAATAATCAAGTCCGATTTCTCCGATCGCAACTACTTTTGAGTTAATATCTATTTCATCGCTGATCAGTTTACGTACTTCATCATTCCACTCCATCGCACTATGGGGATGAATACCGAGGGCACAATAAATATTATCATAGCTGGATGCGATATTGAGCGTCGCATTGAAAGATGCTTTATCAATTGCAGGTACAATAAAATGACTCACTCCGGCAGAGCTTGCCTTCGCGATCGTTTCTTCCCTATCTGCATCAAATTGTTCGGTCTGGAGATGACAGTGCGTATCGATCATTCTTCGTATTAGTGGGGCGGACTCTTCGTCCGCCATGTGATTGGAAGGCAGACGAAGAGTGCGCTCTAATGTTAAAATACTGTTTCGACTCTGAATGTAAAATTTCTGATTGGGGCAATATTACCTACGATCTCTACGTAATAATAATTCAAAAGATTCTGAACTTGAAAGCTGAGTGTTACAGGCATTGCAAATAGCCCCTGTAAAGTATACGCTATTCTTGCATCCCAAATATAAGCATTCACACGAGCATCACCATTAGGCACTTGTTGAATCAGGATCGGATCAACCGATTCATATTTTGAAATATACCTAAAATCCGATGATAGTGTGAATGATCCGAACTTTCCTTCTATTCGTGATTGCACTAAATGCCTTGGACGAAAGTTTAATATTTGTTTTGTTATCCTATCTTGTGGAAATACGTACGTATATCCAAGACGTAACGTGAGGTCGTCATTTGAAAGAGGGTAAAATTCAATGACCTCTTCATGTCCGAAAATCTTCGCTTTGGTGAGATTTTCGAATTGTATCACTTCCGAGCCGCCGGAATTTACAAAATGGGCTTCAATGAGATTATCAAATAAAGAATAAAAAAACGCTCCATCGAGATAAATATTTTGTGTACGATAACTTCCCCCTATTTCAGTCGAGTAACTTTTTTCCGGAGTCAGATTCGGACTTGGAATAACATGAAATCCGCTGAATGTCTGATCAATATATTTTTCGCCTATCGTCGGAGCGCGAAAGCCTGTTCCAACCGATGCTCTGAAATCAACCCCATTTCCTGCATTAAATGTCACCCCGAATTTAGGAGAGATACTTCCAAGAGAAGTAGAATCGTCATATTTAACTCCGTCGGCACGGACTCCTAATGTGAATATCAATGGCGCAATTTTATATTCTGTCTGAGCAAAAGCTCCGAGTGAAATGCCACGATGCGTTTGGTAAAGATCGGAATGCACTGTTTGATAAAGACCGAGAATTCCCGTTGTAAGATATACAGAATCGAAAAGATCGCTATTGCCTTCAAATTGGAGATTATAATTCGTTGCGTCGGAATGCGGTCCTGTAGCGCCTCCGGGAGTTGTCGGATCAGTGGAAAATTGAGTGAATAAAACACTTGCCCTCGAAGTAAGAATGAAGTGATCACTTAAAATACTTTGCAATGACGATTGAAGATTCGTTTTGAATGAATGAATGCGTCCGTTAATAGCTCCGAGAGAATCCGATGGGAACAGTGCATGATTCAGATCTTTCCAATATAAAAAACCACCGTGATTTTCATTAGCGACTAGCAAACTCGTTTCAAATCTATCATGATCTGAAAAAGGTGTTGTGATCTTTACGAACCCGCTTGACTTATATGAATCATCGCCAAGTCTATACCCTTCATTTCTTCGATCTGCGAAACTTGCAAGCAGACCTGTCTCTCCTATCGTGCCCGTCGCTCCGCCTTCGATCGAAGCGAACCTTCCTTTTAAACCCGGTATCTGCCATTCGGGATATTTTACTTTATCATATTCTCCTGCGTTTATACTTATAGCTCCGTGAAGGGAATCTGTTGGTTTACGAGTGATGACATTAATAACTCCGCCTAAAGCGCTTGATCCATAGAGCGCCGAGCCTGCGCCTTTGACAACTTCGATACGATCGACATTCATGATCGGCAATGCATCAAATTTTACATCACCATTATCGGCCGATAAAAAAGGCATTCCATCAAGCAAGAATAATACTCGTGAACCAACCGAACGTGCATAGCCTGAGGAGCCGCGAATATTTATTTGTGATTCTGTAACAGTAACGCCGGGAATATACCGCAATGCAAAATCAATTGCCTCCGGTGCGCGGCTTGTTATTTCATCGGATTTTACAACACTGATCGAAACCGGCACATCCTGAGCATACGTCGTATGTTTTTGTGCCGTCACAATAATATCTTCACCCAGCAATGGTTTTTCTTCTAAGAGAACGATAAGATTATTACCTCCGGGTACAGAAACGATTGTATCATGATACCCTAATGCAGAAATACGAATGAAAGAAAAATCTATTTTTTGTGTACGAAATTCACCACTCACTTTCGTTATTTGTTTGCGCAAAGATTCCTTGTCTTTCGATAAAAGATCAATTGTCGCCCCGGCTATTGGCTCCTGTGTTTTTTTGCTTTTCAAAAACCCCGAAAGTTGGATATCCGCCCCATCATGCCCTATCTGTCCGATGACAGCGCAAGGCAGTAGAATCAAAATCGCGACTATATAAAATAAATTTTTCATTTGATAAACGGCTGCCGCGGAAGTGAATCGAATCTGACTATAAGATCAATTCCCGCCCTTTGTTCACCGGGTTTTAAGGTGAAACTCACTGCAGAATCTTTATCGTCATGAACGAATGCAAGGACGCGCCAGTCTGTAAATATATCGCCGAAATTTTGCACAACTCCAAGATAATGATATGTCGTATCGGGTTTGACCGTAAAGGAATATGTGGTGTCGCGAAATAAGGTCGCTGAGAGAGCGAATGGAAAAATCGTTGTATTCAAACCGCTGACGATCGTTGCTGTAGAGAAAGGAGGGGGAGGAATCGCAAGTGCAATTGCAAGAATTTTTACCGAGTCTTTTGCCATTCCAACAAAATGAATACTTCCTGAGATTGTCGCTATCTGTGAAGCAGGTAGCGGTGCAAGACCTTTATCGCAGGAAGAAATAGAAAAAACCAGCAGAAGAAATACCGATTTCTTTAATAGTTTACAATACGTTGCGGGTATCTTCATTCCGAGGAAAACAACGGTGCCGAAGGCGAAGTTCGTCTCCACAGTTCTGTTTATTCCTAAAACAAAATTTACGCTCAGAAGATGACTATTTCACTTTCATAAAACTCTTCATCGCCAAACCTGTTGAAGAACTCAGTTGCACGTAGTAGGTCCCAATTGGAAGATGTACGATCGGAATCTCCATCTGAGCGGCGGATTGAACTTCGCTCTTATATACCTCCCTGCCAAGAACATCAAACATGTACAGCGTGGACTTACTATCTTGCAATGATGGAAATATTACACTCACCGAATTTCCGCTGGCCGGATTCGGATGAATAGAAAACTCTCTCTCCGTTGGGGGTGAGGCAACTCCGGCCTTCGGAGTTGCCTGACCCGAAAGCACTGAACGGCTCTTCACAGAATGTGCGAACGGAGCTTCGAGATCTGTGCTCCAATCTATTCCTGCACCCAATGATCCTTCCTGCTTCGGATGGAAACAAATTTGCAATTGAATATTTCCTCCGGATTTGATCTGTATGGGAAGTTTGCTTGCATCAACGGAAAAATTTATGCTGTCAGATAAAACGAAAGACTTTGTCAGTGTAAATGGTGCCGAGCCAACATTCTTGATAGTTAGATTTTTACAAAGTGTATCGCCGATAGTGGTGGACGCAAAATCAAGGTCGCCTGCAGATATTAACCCTGTCGATCCATGAGCATCAAGGGAGATGGTAAGGTTAAAACAATCAGTATGAAGAATAAGTGAATCCTGATGCCGGGTGGAATCCTTCGGTGTATAGCAGACCTGCAGAGTTACTGAATCCTGCGCAGCAACCGATGAAGGAAGAGAGGGAATAACTGAATATATCCTATATGAAGTATCTTTATTTGCTAACTGAGCCGAATCAACCTTTATTGCAGGATTGCCTTTTGGCGCGGAGTTACGAAAGACGAACGTCGTACAAATTTCTTCTCCGATCTTCCTAAGAGGAAAAACAATACTATCGGCGCGTCCAAGGGTTGGAGGAGTTGTCGAAATGTTAAGCGGTGTTGCTGATTTGCACAGTTTCAGAACTACGGCGTTCCCTCCGTTATCAACTATTGCAACGGGTGCAACTGCATCATGAAGTGGACTGATAATATTCACGTCAAAGCAATATTCCTTTACGCCCTGAGGACGCAATTCATTCGGCATATATGTTAGCGCTATATCAAAACTAACATTCTTTAGCTGCTCTCCCGGTTCAAAATAGATGCCGTCAGGGTCGTCAATAAGCATCACGGTTTTGATACCGGGATCATCTTTTGAGGTATCCCGCACGCAGAAATGCCATGTAGTACAATTTGAAGAGTCAATGCTAATTTTCAAAGCAGGGGCTACGCCGGTGTTCAGTTGCATACCTGCGGGCGCAGCATACTCATAGTCACCACCACCAAAAGTTAGAATTTGGTAATAAAATAGCATAAAAGGATACTCGGAGTAGAGATAGTATGGGAAAGATTTATCAGATACAGAGGGTATAGATAATTTATATTGTGCGCCGAAAAGTGAATTGTCTTGGCTTGAAATGCCACCGAAAAGAAGACTACGCGAAAGACTTGTAATCGGCACCGGGGCAAGACCCAATTCTGAAATCTTAATATCTTCCATGTGTCCTGATATAATATTGATGTAATTATATGCAGCCGGGTAATGCGGAATAACAAAGGAATAAAATTTTTTCCACCGCGATTTTGGCACTATTGCCATCATGCACGGCGCAGGTGATTGTCTTGGGTTCGGCTTGCTAATCATGCGCTCGTCATATTGTACAATACTGAACTTATGACCATTGGAAGAAAAGGCTTCAACTGGGCTAGTAACACCGAATCGTTCGGGAAAAAGGAAGCGTTTCGTAGTAAGATCATATCCGCCACTTATTCCTCCGACATTGAGATGAGTATTAAAACCGATTGTATCAAAGGAATAAATACGATAAAGATCCCCTTCCCCTTCATCACCTGCTGGAATAGGTTCAGCAAATGGAATGGATAGATATCCTGTAGAATCCCAGTACTCATACGGGATAAGTTGCTCTATCAGATAATTACCCGCAGGAAATATACTTCCAAGCGTAGCTTCTTGATGTCCTCCAATGACCACAATCGGATGTGATGCCTCGACTACAGATCCTGAAATATCGTTACCTTCATCTCGACCGTTCGATCTTACTAGATAACACTGGCCTTTACTAAGCTGAACTGTGTAAGGTTGAGGTGTTCCCATTGCACCAATACCTGTCAGAACACCTGGATGTCCGCCAATCGTTGTTGTCGTTGGTGTTATTTGAATAATAGTACCGTCTTCTGATGCAATGATAAGAAAAACGCCACCGCAAGGTCCCATGATTACAGCATTACCGCCACCCGACGGATTATCATTATAACTCGCTACTACATATTTTTTTCCAAGTGAAATTAGAGGCAAAGAAAGATAAGTTTCTGCAAATTGATTGACAATAAAACATTCAACCGTAATAGGCAACTTAGAAATAATATGGCAGGATTTATATGCGGCTTTTTCTTCACTTGTATCCATTAACATTTTTATAGCATCCAAGGGAATTTGCAAGAATCCTCGAGCAGCAACATTATAAACTACAGGTGGTGTATGATGTCCCCCATCTTCAGGACAGTTTTTGACTGTAGTTAAGGTGGTTTTGACTGAACTCATGCCGCTTTTTGGTAACATGTGAACGGTGTTTTGTATCCGAGTGATTGATGTAACCGTTCTCGGTTGTAGAAGTCA
>JANYLL010000085.1 GCA_025357895.1 Ignavibacteriota bacterium | reverse complement strand
TGAAAGCGGAGTGGAGTACCGAGCACGATCGATCAAGAGCACGAAATCCGGAAATGATAATGCAACGCTTGTTGCTGTCGGCGATGATGTATTGATCGAACCTGCCGATCAGGATATTTCCGTCATTCGCGAAGTACTGGGCCGCCGAACAAAACTTTCGCGCAAAGCTCATAAGCGGCGTGATTCGTTTGAGCAAGTTATCGCAGCGAATATCGATATTCTTGCAATCGTCATGAGCGCCGGCGATCCGCCATTCCAGAACGGAATTCTCGATAAATATATTATCGCAGGGCATGAAGGCGGACTTGATATTCTTATTGTGCTCAATAAAGTTGATGAGCTTGAAGAAAATCTGCGAAAGGATTTTATTAATGAAGCGCTTACATATTACGAAAAGATAGGATATGCGACGATCCGTACTTCAATAATTTCAGGCGAAGGAATTGATAAACTTAAAAAAATATTTGAAAATAAGATAGCAGTATTTGCAGGAAAATCGGGTGTCGGAAAATCATCGCTTGTCAATAAACTTCTTGGCAGAGAAGCGAACCGGACTCAGGAGCTGACTCGTAAAGAACAGCGCGGAATGCATACGACAACGAATTCTTCGCTTCTGCCGATCGATCTTGAAGCGAATAGTTTTATCGTGGATACGCCGGGCATCAGAGAGTTTTTTCATTTCGATCTTGATCCGGATAATATTAAATTTGATTTTGCAGAATTTATCGAATTGCAAAAAGATTGTGCGATGACAAATTGTATGCATATCCATGAACCGGGCTGTGCAATAATGGAAGAAGTTGAGGACGAAAATATTCCTGAGTGGCGCTATAATAGTTATATGGGACTTTGGGAAGAAGCCGAACGGGAACGGAAAATCAAAGCAAATGGTATATAATCCACTAATTTTTAACAATACAATACAATCATGAAATTTACTAATCTCTTTTTAGCGTCCGTTCTTTTAATTGGACTCGGCAGCTGCGGCAAATCCGATTCAGCAAAAGGCGGCGGACCTGATACTCTTCCCCCAATAGCAACACCTGGTGCGCCTGAGCCTACTCCAATGCAAACCGTTCAGATGGCAGCGCCGAAAGTTACACCAGGCAAACACGGTGATACGACCGTTACGGCAACGGGATTAATGTATATAGACCAGAAGGTGGGTAAAGGTGCAATGCCTAAACCCGGGCAGACGATTACCGTTAATTACACCGGAAAATTACCCAACGGTACTACGTTTGATTCGAACGTAGATCCGGCTAAAGGCCATGTCCAACCATTCCAGACGAAGATCGGCGTTGGGCAAGTCATCAAAGGCTGGGATGAAGGCATGATGTCGATGAAGGTCGGCGGCAAGCGTAAACTCATTATCCCGAGTGATCTCGGCTATGGTCCGAATGGGCAGGGCGCTGACATTCCGCCGAATTCAACACTCATCTTTGATGTGGAATTATTGAAGGTGGAATAAATTTCCTGAATTGATTTTTTTTTAGAGGCGGCTGAGCAGGCCGCCTGCCTTTCGGTCCTTTTTTGTATTTACCCTACCTATGACAATATTTTGACAATTCTCTTGCAATGAGGTGACAAAAGCGGTCCTGAAATTTCGGAATTTTGTAGTCATAACAATCGACATAGATTATGACTGCAACACCTACAACAATGACGCGGAGAAACTTCAACAAAGGAGTACTCCTCTCGCTTGGCGCATTTATCGCCGGTTGCACTCCGGTAAAGATTCTGTTTAAAGCATATCCTGATGAATTCAAGCATAATCATTCTTTGCAGGATGAAATGCTTAGAGCATTTGCCGCAACAATAGTACCCGGCGTCGATAGGAATACTCCGAAGCTGACGCAGATCTATTATGACGAGTATTATCCATTTGCGTCTTATGTGCCGTTTTTCATTTCCGATCTGGACTCCCGGACAAAAAAAGTTTTTGCCGGACGATCATTTACTTCGCTTTCCCAAAGTGATCGTGAACGAGTAGTACTCGATGCTTTTCGTAACGGCGACTCAATAATACAGCGCATCTATCACGGTGCGATCTATATGACTCGGTTAAATATCTATGCCGGCATCTATGATGACAGCCGTGGTTGTCCTCATATCAACTTTCACGGAACGAGTCAAAATTTTGTGCCGGACCAAATGTATTATCCAAATGCAAAGCAATACTTTGCTCGGCAAACTTCACTTTCAGGAAATCCATCATAAAACTACGACTATGCAAACAAGAAGAACAGAAGTACTCATTATCGGCAGCGGCTTCGGCGCAGCGGCACCAGCATTGCGGCTATCAGAAGCTGGAGTAAAAGTCCTGATGATCGAAAAAGGACCAAATATTATTCCGGAAAAAGATTTCAAAATGACATCTGATCCAAAATATTTTCTACAATATCTCAAGACAACAAAAAGTCCGCAATTCGATATGATGTATGCTGAAGGGCTTGGCGGCGGTTCGCCATTTTATGAAATGGTCTCGCTGCGTGCTCCGAGCATGGCATTCGACCAGCGCGATAAACATAACAAATTATTTTGGGGCAACATAACTCGCTCAGTGATGGACCCATATTATGATCTTGCAGAAAAAATGCTGCATGTCGAGCAGATCGCCGAAGATGAGATACCAAAAACGGGAGTCGTTTTTTCATATATGATGAAGCGCCTGGGTTATTCATGTGATAGAGCACGCTATGCAGTTCAAGGATGTGTCGGAAGCGGCTATTGTATCTCAGGCTGCACATTTGGAGCTAAGCAATCTTTACTTGTGAATTATCTTCCGCAGGCTTTGGCAAGCGGCACTGAAATATTAACCGATATTGAAGCGAGTTTTATTAAACCGATCGGTTTTGCAGCTGATAGAAATACTGAAACCGATGAGATGAGCCAAATCCCTTATCGCTACGAAGTGCTTTGCAAAAATAGAAAAACCAACGAAGAATTTACGGTTGAGGCAAAATGCATTATTATGGGAGGCGGTACAGTAGGTACGGCTGCGCTTTTAATGCGGAGCAGGGAATACCTTTCATTTTTAAGCGATCATGTCGGAAAAAATATTGCATTCAACGGATCTGTAAAAACTATCGGATTACTTGCCGAAGATCTTCCGGATGCTGATATGGTGACGGGGCGTACTCATCCGGGAATGATCAGCTATCAATTTTTGGAAACGAATGGCATCACGATCTCCGCAGTAAAATCACATCCGATCCATGTGGTTTCTGCGGCAAGGTTTTGGGAAAAAGAAACGAATGACCGCCCCGGTGATTGGGGTGAAGCTGGCGACCAATTGATGAAGCTCTATCGAAACAGAATGTTCATTCTCTATGCGCTTGGACTTACACCGCCGCTTGGGAAACTTCATTTGAGAAGTAACTCTGTCATCGAGCCTGAACTGGAGATCACTGAAGAACTCAGACATTACTATAAGAGTACAAAGGAAATATTAAACTCTATCCTTACGCGGAATGGATGTAAACTTGTAAACTTTGCCATGCTTAATGGAGAAGGTGAAGATATGGAAAAAATTCATTTTGGGACGACGCACATGATTGGCTCTGCACGAATGGCAAGAAACATCGGAGAAGGTGTTATAGATTATAACGGCGAAGTATTTAATTATCCCGGTATCTTTATCTCCGATGGTGCAGCTGTCCCTACTTCACTTGCTGTTAATTCCAGCCTTACTATCCTTGCTAATGCGGAACGCATTGCAAGTAGTTTAGTACATAGATTCGGAAGGAAGACCCATTCATTGCCGATACTTAGTTCGCATTAAATTTCAATGAAAATAGTAAAAATGAATACGTTTAATGTAATAGCAACATGTCTTTGGGCAATTACATATCCAATTCGCTCAGGGTTTAAATTATTGCGCTTAAGCCTCCTTGAGAGATTGGATATCCGTTAGTAGGTAAACTCCGGATCAAAAATAGGATAGCCGCATCTTACGATACGGCTATATGTAGTAGCGGGGGCAGGATTTGAACCTACGACCTTCGGGTTATGAGCCCGACGAGCTACCACTGCTCCACCCCGCGATCATTTTATTGGGACGGGAAAACTCTTCTTATAGGCACAAGGTTCCGTTTTAAAGGCCTTAAAAGAGATACGATCCGCCAAATCTATGAATATCTGCTTTTACAGGCCCCATAATGCTGAGCGAGTAATCCAATTGGAGTTTCTTTAATACGATTCCGAGACCTGTTGAGAATCCGCCCAGCCCTAAACCTTCCGGGACTTGCAGATCACGGCGCTCCTGATTTTCATATCCAAAACGCAGACGCATGATCTTTGCGATAATAAATTCACCACCGATAGAAAAATCGTTAAGAGCATAGAAAAGATTTCTTCCTTCGCGGTCGCGAGTTAGATTATGAAATGCAAGATGAACGGTCAGTGGCAGCCTTTCGAGCTTTTTTGATACGCCTAATTGCAAGTTAAATGGTAGAGCTTCTTTTACGCCATCATAATAACTAAGCTCCTTTCCGATATTTGTTGCGGAAAGTCCGATGGTAAGAAGCAGCGGTTTGCTTTCATAGAATACTCCGAGATCCGCAGCCAAACCCGATGAACTGTAACCTGGGGCTAAACCTGAAGAAATAAATTTCAGTGCAATTCCATAATGGAATGGCTTATCGGGTACAACGCCGGAATACGCAAGCGAAAGAATAAAATCTCCGGCGCTAAATTGATTCGTCAGTTGACCAACATTATCTGCTCCCTGGAATGTGCCATAGCTATTATAGAGCACTCCGACTCCAACCCAACTATTCTCGCCGAGCATTTCCGGAGCAGGAGCGGAAAAGGCAATCGAGCCTTGAGTAATTCCAATTCCGAGCGCACTTACTGCCACCGAAAGATTTGTGCCCGGAGCAACAGAATCACGCGGAATTTGTGATGATAGTGCAGCTGGATTGCTGAATATCGTATTCGGATCATTCTTAATAGCAACAAACGTATTTCCCATTGCTGCCGCGCGTGGAGTCGGTACTCTTTTTAAAAGATCATATAGTTCTGCCCTTCCGGAGTTCGGATCAGCTCCGATCGTTGTAGCGGGTTGTGCAAAAGCGCTGCTTGCAAAAAGCAGGGTAGTACAAACTGTAAAGAAAAGTTTTTGC